>JAUVRX010000062.1 GCA_030597375.1 Acidobacteriota bacterium | reverse complement strand
CGGGCGACAACGTGAACCTGACGGTGGAATTGATCGCGCCGATCGCCATGGAGAAGGGCGTGCGATTCGCGATTCGTGAAGGCGGCCGCACGGTCGGCGCCGGTACCGTCACCGAAATCATCGAGTAAGGGGTCGGCTCGAGGGACATTCAGACGGCAGTACAGGCCAGTAGCTCGAACTGGTAGAGCATCGGTCTCCAAAACCGAGGGTTGGGGGTTCGAATCCCTCCTGGCCTGCCATCGTCTCCACGGGTTTTGTTGAAGAGGTTGTCGAGATTCTGTGACTCACCAGATTGGGTGTGGGGCTGGCAGGCCGCTGACCCATTGAGAGTCGGAATCGACTATTTGCCGTCGAGAGGCCAGGACGTGGTATCGATCAGCGAAGGCGTCAAGAAGATCAAGACATTTCTGGCCGAGACTCGGTCGGAGTTGAAGAAGGTGACCTTCCCTGGGCGGGACGAGGTGATCTCGACGACCATCGTCGTGATCATCACCAGTATCATCTTCGCGTTTTATCTATGGGTGGCCGATGTCGTGATTATCAAACTCTACGAGGGCATTATCAGGGTTCTTGGCTGATGACTACTGCGACGAATGACAAAGCCAGCGATGGCAGCGCGAAGCCGGATAAGTCCGGCATGAAGTGGTTCATCGTTCATACCTATTCGGGTTTCGAGGACAGGGTCAAGGAGACCTTGCGCCAGCGAGCCGAGGCCCTGGAGATGGGCGATGCTTTTGGTGAGATCCACATTCCCACTGAGACCATCGTCGAGTATCGCGGCGGGAAGAAGAAGGAGACACAACGCAAGTTCTTTCCGGGCTACATCCTGGTGGAGATGGTGATGTCGGATACCGCCTGGCATGTGGTCAAGAACACGCCGAAGGTGACGGGCTTCGTGGGTAGCGGCAGGAAGCCGACCCCGCTGACTCAGGAAGAGGTGGATCAGATCCTGCAGCAGGTGGTCAGCGCGCGTGAGAAGCCGAAGCCGAAGTACATCTTCGACAGGGGCGAACCGGTCAAGATCATCGACGGTCCCTTCAACAATTTCACCGGGGTGGTTGAAGATGTCAATCTAGACCGCAACACCCTGAAGGTGATGGTGACGATTTTCGGGCGGGCAACGCCGGTTGAATTGGATTTCAGTCAGGTCCAGAAGCTTTAGAGATTCGAGCGTGAGGGCTTAAGAGCAATGGCAAGAAAAGTTGTTGGGCAGATCAAGCTCCAGATACCGGCCGGTCAGGCTTCGCCGGCGCCGCCCGTAGGTCCGGCCCTGGGCCAGGCGGGCGTCAACATCATGGACTTCTGCAAGGCGTTCAACGCCCGCACCCAGAGTGAGGACGGCATGATCACTCCGGTGGTGGTTACGGTCTATGCCGATCGGAGCTACACCTTCATTACCAAGACGCCGCCGGCAGCAGTGCTGCTGAAGAAGGCGGCGGGCATCGAGAAGGCTTCGGGTGAGCCCAATCGGGAGAAGGTGGGCAAGGTCACTCGGGCACAGGTCGAAGAGATCGCCAGGACCAAGGATCCGGATCTCAATGCTGCGAACCTCGAAGCCGCGGTACGCATCATCGAAGGCACGGCCCGTTCCATGGGTATCGAGGTAATGGGCTAGGCGCAAGCGCTGTTGGAGGATTACTCGTGGCACGTCACGGAAAGAATTTCAAGCAGGCAGCCGAGCAGGTGGAGTCCCGGTTGTACGGTCTGTCGGAGGCGGTCGAAATCGCCAAGGAGGCCGCATTCGCCAAATTCGACGAGACCATGGAGGTCGCCATGCGTCTGGGAGTCGACCCCAGGCATGCCGACCAGATGGTTCGTGGCACCGTTGCCCTTCCCCACGGGACCGGCAAGAGCGTTCGGGTGTTGGTTTTCGCCGCCGGCGAGAAGGTCAAAGAGGCCGAAGAGGCGGGTGCAGACCATGTCGGCAGTGAGGATATGGCCAAGAGGGTGAAGGAAGGCTGGCTCGACTTCGATGCGGTGGTGGCGACCCCGGACATGATGAAGGTCGTCGGCGGCCTGGGTCGAGTGCTGGGTCCCCGGGGGCTCATGCCCAATCCGAAGACCGGCACCGTGACCTTCGATGTCGGTCAGGCTGTCGAGCAGATCAAGGCCGGAAAGATCGAATTTCGCGTCGACAAGAGCGGCATCGTTCACGCGCCGTTCGGCAGGGCGTCGTTTCCGGTCGAGCAGCTTCAGGAGAATGCCGAGGCGTTGATCGGCGCGGTGCTGAAGGCACGGCCCGCATCCGCCAAGGGCAAGTACGTTAAATCGGTGAGCGTTTCCTCGACGATGGGTCCCAGTGTCCGTGTCGATGAGGGTTCGTTCGCTGTTGCGGAGGCCTAGGGGGATCGAAGATGCCGCTGAGCCGTCAACAAAAAGAGCAGTTGGTCGAAAGCTACCAGGAGGGCATGGCGGCAGCGCCGCATGTTTTTCTGATCAGCTACAAGGGAATCTCGGTGCCGCAGGTGACCGAGCTTCGTCGCCGGATTCGGGATATTGGTGCAACCTACGCGGTGGTCAAGAACCGTCTGGTGCTCAGGGCGATCGAAGACAAGGCGCTCGAGGACCTCAAGGGTGAATTCCAGGGAGCTACCGCCGTTGCCTTCAGCAACGATGACCCGGTCTCTCTGGCCAAGACGCTGACCGAGTTCGCGAAGGAGGTCCCAGCGCTCGAGTTCAAGACGAGTCTGGTCGAGGGACGGCCGGTCGAGGCGAAAGAGGTCGAGAAGATCGCCTCCCTGCCGAGCCGAGAGGAACTGATAACCAAGCTGGTGTTCCTGTTGCAGTCGCCGGTCACGAGCTTCGTCCGAACGCTGGCCGCCCTGCCGCGGCAATTCGTGGTGGTGCTGGATCAGATTGGGCAGCAGAAGGAAGGTTCGGAGTAGTAGGTCGAGGTAATCGGGGGTATCGAAGGTGCCGCCCGGTCAGAGGAAAAGACAGTCCGATTTTCAGTCATAGAGGAGACCGAGAGAAATGGCGATCGCAGCAGAAGACTTCATCAAGCAGATCGACGAGATGACGGTTCTCGAGCTCAACAGTCTGGTCAAGGAGCTCGAAGACCACTACGGCGTGTCGGCGGCGGCCGCGGCAATGCCCATGGCAGTCGCGGGGCTCGGTGCAGACGGTGGGGAAGCCGGAGCCGAGGAGCAGACCGAATTCGACCTGGTGCTGACTAGCTTCGGTGACAAGAAGATCAACGTCATCAAGGCAGTTCGCGAGGTCACCAGCCTCGGTCTGAAGGACGCCAAGGACCTGGTCGAGGCTGCCCCGGCGACGGTGAAAGAAGCCGTCTCCAAGGCTGAAGCCGAGGAAATGAAGAAGAAGTTCGAAGAGGTGGGTGCTCAGGTAGAGATCAAGTAATGGCGCCCAGAAGGGCGACTCTATCTATTGAACACAGCGAAACATTGGTGGAACGGAAGCCTCGACGCACGAACTGGTGCCAACGGGCCGATGGCATCCCCTTTCTGGGACCGCGCCGGACGGCGCGGTCGGGAAGTTGGGGTGCGTCTGAACTCGGAGGCGCGCGGCGGGGGTGACGGCTTGGTCTAGCCGTCCCTGATTGCCCGGCTCGGAAGAGACTTTAGGAGCCTTTCTTATGGAAACAACAACCCAGGTTCAGAACCGCGAGCGCAAGGATTTCTCCAAGATCCAGACATCCCTGCCGATCCCGAATCTCATCGACGTGCAGCGCCGGTCCTACGAGCGGTTTCTGCAAATGAACCTGTTGCCGGACGAACGGATCAACCGCAGTTTGCAGGCGGTCTTCACGAGCATCTTTCCGTTCTCCGACTTCAGGGAGACCTGTTCTCTCGACTTCGTCAAGTACAGCATCGGAGATTGGCAGTGCAAGTGCGGCGAGCTCAATGGGCTCGAGTATCTGCGCATGACCTGCTCGAATTGTAGCGCCAAGATCATGACGGAGCATCCGCACGAGGAGACGGTGGACTGCCCCGAATGTGGCGTCATCAACAAGAACCGAGTGACGCGCTGCGACATCTGTGGCAATCCGGTGGATCTGCAGCTGAATTATTCCATCTCGGAGTGTCAGGAGCGTGGAATGACCCACGCCGTACCTCTTCGGGTGACGTTCAGACTGTTCGTTTTCGACAAGGACCCGGAGACCGGTGCGCGAATGATGCGTGACGCCAAGGAGGAGGAGGTCTACTTCGGCGACATTCCGCTGATGACCGACAACGGGACCTTTGTGATCAACGGCACCGAGCGGGTCATCGTCAGTCAGTTGCACCGCAGCCCAGGGGTCTTCTTCACCAAGCAAAGCCCTCGGTCCTACCTCGCCAAGATCATCCCCTACCGTGGATCCTGGGTCGAGTTCGAGTACGACCAGAAGGAAGTGCTCAGCATTCGGATCGATCGCAAGCGCAAGTTCCACGGCACGGTCTTCCTGCGGGCTCTTGGGCTCGAAGACGACGAGGCCATCCTGCGACGCTTCTACACGCCCATCCCAGCCAAGCCGCTCGGTCGGGGCAAGCTGGCCCTGTCGATTCCTCCGGCAGTTCTCGAGCAGGAGCGTCTGAAGGATCGGCACAGCCGCGGCCGTCGCAACGCCTATCGTCTGTTTGCTGGCTTGAAGCTGGACGAGGCGAGCATGGAGACGCTCGACAAGGGTGAGGATCTAGAGGCCTCGGTGCGGATCGCCGACCTCGACCGGGCCCTCTTCATCTCCGATGTCGTGGACCTGGATACCGGGGAGGTGCTGTTCGAGGCCAACGAGCTGGTTCCCGAGGATCTCGAGGAGCGGCTCAAGGGTCACAAGCACACCGAGCTGGAGTTCTTCTTTCCCGACTGGGAGGTCGTCGGGAACATCCTGACCAACACCCTGGCCAAGGACCACTCCACCGACGCCAAGGATGCGCTGATCGAGATCTACCGCCGCATGCGGCCTGGTGATCCGCCGACTCTGGAGAGTGCTCGATCGCTGTTTTACGGCATGTTCTTCGACGCCAAGCGGTACGATTTCTCTCGCGTCGGTCGATTCAAGTTCAACATCAAGCTCGACACCGACGTTCCGGTGGACCAGAAGACCCTGTCCGCCGACGACTTCCTGAAGGTGGTGGAGTACTTCCTGCGCCTGCATCGGGATGTGGGAAGGGTCGACGACATCGACAACCTCGGCAACCGGCGCGTACGCACGGTGGGTGAGTTGCTGGAGAACCAGTTTCGAGTCGGTCTGGTGCGTATGGAGCGGGCCATCAAGGAGAAGATGTCTGTACATCAGGACATCGACTCGGCCATGCCGCATGACCTGATCAACTCGAAGCCGGTCATCGCCGCGATCAAGGAGTTTTTCGGCTCGTCGCAGCTCTCCCAGTTCATGGACCAGACGAATCCGCTGTCAGAGGTGACCCACAAGCGGCGCCTCTCGGCTCTCGGCCCGGGCGGATTGTCGAGGGAGCGCGCCGGTTTCGAAGTGCGTGACGTACACGCATCCCACTACGGCCGCATCTGTCCCATCGAGACGCCAGAAGGGCCCAATATCGGTCTCATCTCGTCTCTGGCCACCTACGCCCGAATCAACAAGTATGGGTTCATCGAAAGCCCCTACATGAAGGTCGAGGCCGGTCGGGTCATCGAGCACTTCAGGGTGATGAGGATCGGCAACGGCCCCTTCAAGCTGGGTCAGATCGTCACCGGAGACGAGTTGGAGGCCGCCAACCGCAAGCTCAAGGGCGGCAGTAAACGGCTTGTCGAGGGTGAGCCCCACGCCTGGTATCTGACTGCCTGGGAGGAGGAGAAGTACATCGTCGCCCAGGCCAACGCCGAGGTCGACGATCGCGGCTACTTGCTCGAGGAACGGGTCACTTCCCGGTCGGGAGGTGACTTCGTCACCGTCGAACGGGACCGCGTGGACTACATGGACATCAGCCCGAAACAGCTCGTGTCGGTGGCGGCTGCGCTGATCCCCTTCCTCGAGCACGACGACGCCAACCGCGCTCTCATGGGCTCGAACATGCAACGCCAGGCTGTGCCTCTTCTGCGCAGCGAGGCGCCCATCGTGGGTACCGGGCTCGAGACCATCGTCGCCCGAGACTCTGGCGCCGTGGTGCTCTGCAAGCGGGGCGGCATCGTCGACTCGGTGGACTCGGAGCGCGTCATCGTCAGGGTCGAGGGTGAGGATGCGGATACCGGCGAGGCAAAGGAGTTCGGTGCCGACATCTATCAGCTGACCAAGTTCCGTCGCTCCAATCAGAACACCTGCGTCACCCAGAAGCCTGTCGTAGAGGAGGGCCAAAGGGTGCGGAAAGGCGATGTCCTCGCCGACGGCCCCAGTACAGACCAGGGCGAGCTGGCCCTCGGGCGAAATGTACTGGTGGCCTTCATGCCCTGGCGGGGCTACAACTTCGAGGACGCGATCCTGGTCTCCGAGCGCTTGATCAAGGATGACTTCTTCACCTCGATCCACATCGAGGAATTCGAGATCGAAGCTCGGGATACCAAGCTGGGTCCCGAGGAGATCACCCGCGACATCCCCAACGTATCCGAGGCCGCACTGCGCGATCTGGATGACAGCGGCATCGTACGAATCGGTGCGACGGTGAAGCCAAGCGACATTCTGGTCGGCAAGGTGACCCCGAAGGGCGAGACTCAGCTGACCCCCGAAGAGAAGCTACTGCGGGCCATTTTCGGCGAAAAGGCTGGAGATGTTCGCGACGCCAGCCTCAAGGTCCCGCCCGGCATCGAGGGTACGGTCGTCGATGTAAAGATCTTCTCCCGCAAGGGAGTCGACAAGGATATTCGGGCCCTGGAGATCGAGGAGTCCGAGATCGCCCGCCTGGAGAAGAACATCAAGGACCAGGTGCGGATCTACACCGAAGAGCGCAACAAGAAGATCATCGATCTGTTGATGGGCTCCAAGGTCACCGCTGCGGTCAGCAGTCGTGCCGGCGACAAGCTCCTCAAGAGGGGCGAGAAGATCACCTTCAAGGCCCTCGAAACCCTGAATCGCCAGGAGATCCTGCGTCTCCCGATGTCGGATAAGAAGCTTCTCAAGACAGTCGGTGAGGTCTACCGCAAGACAGACTCCTACATCGAGGTCCTCCACAAGGTCAACGAGGAGCGTATTCAGCTCCTGCAGAAGGGCGACGAGCTGCCGCCAGGCGTCATCAAGCTCGTCAAAGTCTATGTCGCCATGAAGCGCAAGCTGCAGGTCGGCGACAAGATGGCCGGACGGCACGGTAACAAGGGCGTCATCTCCCGAGTGTTGGCTGAGGAGGACATGCCGTACTTGCCCGACGGCACCCCGGTGGAGATCGTCCTCAATCCGCTGGGTGTCCCCAGCCGAATGAACGTTGGCCAGATCCTCGAGACCCATCTGGGGTGGGCGGGTCGAGCCCTGGGTATCAACTTCGCCACAGCGGTGTTCGACGGGGCGCACGAGACGGATCTCAAGGGCTACCTCAAGGATGCCAATTTGCCCGCCTCGGGCAAGATTCAGCTCCACGATGGCATGACGGGAGAGCCGTTCGAGCAAGAGGTGACGGTGGGCTACATCTACATGCTGAAGCTCTCGCACCTCGTCGACGACAAGATTCACGCTCGCTCCATCGGTCCGTACTCGCTGATCACACAGCAACCGCTGGGAGGCAAGGCTCAGTTCGGTGGTCAGAGATTCGGTGAGATGGAGGTCTGGGCCCTGGAGGCCTACGGTGCAGCCTACACCTTGCAGGAGTTGCTCACGGTCAAGAGTGACGACGTGGAAGGCCGCAGCCGTATCTATGAAGCCCTGGTAAAGGGAGATGTGCCCGAGGATCCGGGTTTGCCCGAGTCCTTCAACGTGTTGGTGCGGGAGCTTCAGAGCCTGTGTCTCGATGTGGAGCTCTTGAAGGTCTGATGGTAGAACCGGGACGAGGTTGGAGAGAGTCGAGGACCGACTCCCAAGGGAAGGAGGAATCACCTTGCAGCCCCTTCGAACAATGAACAAACCGACAGCGCTCAAGGACTTCAACGCGATCAAGATCTCGGTGGCATCACCGGAGAAGATTCGCTCGTGGAGTCATGGCGAGGTGACGAAAGCCGAGACCATCAACTATCGGACTTTCAAGCCGGAGCGCGACGGTCTCTTTTGCGCCAAGATTTTCGGCCCCATTTCAGACTGGGAATGTTTGTGTGGCAAGTACAAGCGGATGAAGCACCGCGGTGTCGTCTGTGACAAATGCGGTGTCGAGGTCACGCGCTCCCGTGTGCGCCGCGAGCGCATGGGGCATATCGAGCTTGCCAGCCCGGTCTCTCATGTCTGGTTCTTCAAGGGCCTACCGAGCCGCATCGGGCATCTGCTGGACCTGAGTCTCCGGGATCTGGAGCGAATCCTCTACTTCGAGAGCTATGTGGTCATCGATCCAGGCGACACCGATCTGGAAGAACGCGAGCTGCTCTCCGAGGAGCGCTTCCGAGAGGTGCGGGACACCTTCGGAGCGGATGCCTTCGAGGCCCGCATGGGTGCCGAGGCGATCAAGGAGCTGTTGACCCGCATCGACCCCGACGAGCTGTCCGAAGAGCTGCGCATCGTCATGAAGACCGAGACCAGTCAAATTCGGCGCTTGAAGGCCGCCAAGCGGCTGAAAGTCGTGGAGGCCTTCCGTAAGAGCGGACATCGACCCGAATGGATGATTCTCGACGTCATTCCAGTGATTCCTCCCGAGCTGCGGCCGTTGGTACCGCTGGATGGCGGTCGTTTCGCCACCAGTGACCTGAACGATCTGTATCGCCGAGTCATCAATCGCAACAACCGTCTCAAGAAGCTTCTGGAGCTACGAGCCCCCGAGGTCATCGTCCGCAACGAGAAGCGAATGCTCCAGGAGGCGGTGGACGCCCTGTTCGACAACGGTCGCCGGGGAAGGGTCCTGAAAGGCTCCAACAATCGCCCCCTGAAGTCGCTCTCCGATACCCTGAAGGGCAAACAGGGAAGATTTCGCCAGAACCTGCTCGGCAAGCGAGTCGACTATTCCGGCCGCTCGGTCATCGTAGTCGGGCCCGAGCTGCAGCTCCATCAGTGTGGCCTGCCCAAGAAGATGGCTTTGGAGCTCTTCAAGCCGTTCATCTACAACCGGCTCGAGGAAAAGGAGTTGGTGGGCACCATCAAGGCTGCCAAGGAGATGGTGGAGCGTGAAGAGAACGCCGTCTGGGATGCCCTCGAGGAGGTCATTCAGGATCACTTGGTTCTTCTCAATCGCGCTCCCACCCTGCACCGCCTCGGCATCCAGGCTTTCGAGCCGGTGCTCATCGAGGGCAAGGCGATCAAGATCCATCCGTTGGTCTGTGCCGCGTTCAACGCCGACTTCGATGGCGACCAGATGGCAGTCCATTTGCCGCTGTCCCCCAAGGCGCAGATCGAGAGCCATGTGCTCATGCTGTCGTCCAACAACATCCTGAGCCCAGCCAGTGGTCGCCCGCTGGCGGTGCCAAGTCAGGATATGGTGCTGGGCGCCTACCACCTGACAATGCGACGCGAAGGGGCCAAGGGAGAGGGTCGTACCTTCCACGACTTCGACTCCGTGCTTCTGGCGCTGCACGAAGGTCTCGTGGAGACCCAGACCCAGATTCGGGTCCGCTACACCGGGCCTTATGTCAACCTGGAGACCCAGGTTCAAGACCAGGACCTCATGCACGCCGATGTGGAGCACCTGGATCGTCAGTTGATTGACACGACGGTCGGCCGTGTCATCCTGAACATGCATTTACCAGAGCAGATTCCGTTCGTCAACGGCTTGCTGAAGAAGCGAGCCCTACAGGAGTTGGTGGGCTACTGCTACGGCAAGCACGGCAACGAGCTGACCGTCAAGATGCTGGACGACGTCAAGGAGGTGAGCTTCCTCTATGCCACCAAGGCCGGCATTTCGTTCGGTATCGACGACATGGTGATTCCGGCCAAGAAGACCGCGCTCCTCGACAAGGCGCGGGCCGAAGTCATCCTGATCGAGAAGCAGCGAACCGGTGGCGTCATCACAGCCGGTGAGCGACACAACAAGATTATCGACATCTGGCACCGCACGACCGAGACCGTCTCGGAGGAGATGTTCAGTGACATGGCCGAAGTCGAGAAGATCAAGGGCGAGGCCAATCCCATCCGCCTGATGGCCGATTCCGGTGCGCGAGGCTCTCGCGAACAGGTGCGGCAGCTGGCGGGGATGCGAGGTCTGATGTCCAAGCCGTCGGGTGAGATCATCGAGACCCCGATCACCGCCAACTTTCGCGAAGGCCTGTCGGTGATTCAGTACTTCATCTCGACCCACGGTGCTCGAAAGGGTCTGGCCGATACAGCCCTGAAGACTGCCGATTCAGGATATCTCACACGCCGCCTGGTGGACGTCGCGCAGGATGTGATCATCACCGAGGAGGACTGCGGCACGATCGACGGTATCTTCGTGACGGCCATCATGGAAGGTGGCGACATCCTCGAGCCGCTGCGGGATCGAATCGTCGGTCGAGTTAGCCAGGAGGACGTTCACGACCCAACCTCCAGCGAGCTGCTATGCGGCATCGGGCAGGAGGTGACCGAGTCGATTGCCAACGCCGTCCAGGCCGCCGGTATCGAGCGGGTCAGAATCCGCTCGGTGCTTACCTGTGAGACCCGACGTGGAGCCTGTGCTGCCTGCTACGGACGTAATCTCGCCACCGGCAAGATGACCAACATCGGTGAGGCCGTCGGTGTGATCGCGGCCCAGTCGATCGGTGAGCCCGGCACGCAGTTGACCATGCGGACCTTCCACTACGGGGGTACCGCCAGTCGGGTCTCGGAGCAGTCGAAGCACTCGGCGACGAACCCGGGTATCGTCAAGTTCATCAATGTCTCGACGGTGGAGAGCAAGAAAGGCGATCTGGTGGTGGTCAACCGCAACGGCAAGCTGGTCGTGCTGGATGCCAGAGATCGCGAACTGGAGCGCTACGCCCTGACCTACGGCTCCCATCTACTGGTGCGCGAAGGTCAGGAAGTGGAGCCGGGAACCGAGCTTCTCGAGTGGGATCCCTTCACCTCGTCCGTTCTCACCGAGATCGGGGGTAAGGTCAGTTTCCACGATGTGGTCGAGGGTGAAAACCTGCGCGAGGAGGTCGACCCTGTTACGGGTCTGTCGCAGCGCATCATCGTAGACGCACCGCAGGCGGAGAAACGAGCCCCAGCAGTCATCGTGTCTGGTCGAGGCGAGGAGGAGCGCAAGTATCTCCTACCCACCGGTTCGCATCTCATGGTTGCCGAAGGCAAGTCGGTCTTCCCCGGCGATGTGCTGGTGAAGATCCCGCGAGAGACCACCAAGACGAAAGACATCACCGGCGGTCTGCCGCGCGTGGTGGAGCTCTTCGAGGCCCGTAGTCCCAAGGAGCCGGCCATTATCAGCGAGATCGATGGCACCGTGCATCTGGGAGATATCCAGAAGGGTATGCGCAAAGTGGTGGTGAAGAGCGAAAGCGTCGAAGATCGCGAGTACCTGGTGCCGCGCTCCGTGCATATCAACGTTCACACTGGCGAGTGGATTCGCGCTGGGGAGGCGCTGATCGACGGCCCCATCAATCCTCACGACATCCTGAAGGTCTTGGGTGAGAACGAGTTGCAGCGCTACCTGGTGGACAAGATCCAGGAGGTGTATCGCTCGCAGAGCGTCTCCATCAACGACAAGCACATCGAGGTGATCGTGCGGCAGATGATGCGGTCCGTCAAGATCGAAGAGGTCGGGGATACCGAGTTTCTCATCGATGAGCAGGTGGACAAGTGGAAATTCCAGGAAGAGAATCAGCGGGTGCTGGATGCAGGTGGTAGCCCGGCCATTGGTCGGCCCATGCTGCAGGGCATTACCAAGGCCTCGCTTTCCACCGAGAGCTTCATCTCGGCGGCCAGCTT
>JAUVRX010000036.1 GCA_030597375.1 Acidobacteriota bacterium | reverse complement strand
TCTTCTCGGGTGAGGGCTATTCGGCAGGCTACTACGGTTACATGTGGGCCGACGTGCTCACCGCTGACGCAGCCGAAGCGTTCCGCGAAGCACCTGGTGGTTTCTACGACAAGGAGTTGGCGAGGAGCCTCGTTGACAATCTCTTCGCGGTGCGGAACTCGGTCGATCCGGCCGATGCCTACCGGGCCTTTCGGGGTCGCGACGCTGAAGTAGCGGCGCTGATGCGGGACCGCGGCTTCCCGGAGCCAGGCGAGTAGGCCTAGACCGCAGCCATGTGAGCTACTGCACCGAAACTTGAACCGTCGAGACCTGACCCACCAACTAGGTTTGGCTGGGAATCGGATATCGTGTGGTTTCTGGGAGGAGGTTCGGGATGCGTGAGCGAGACAAATTCGTGCGGCGGGTCATTCCGCTGATTGTTCTGTTGTTCTGTATCGGGTTGGTGTCACCCATCCTGGGTGGCGAGGAAGAGCCTGAAACAGACGAACCGCCAGTCGAATTCGAAGAAAAGTCGTCGAGCACCCAGGGGCGGGTGACGATCGCCGGACAGTCGGTCGAGTACACGGTCACTGTCGGAGACATCATCCTGCGCGACGATGACGGCGACCCCAAGGCCAAGATGACGTTCGTCTCCTACCTTCGCGACGGTGTGGAGGATCGGCGGAACCGGCCCGTGACTTTCGCCTTCAACGGCGGCCCGGGGTCGGCCTCGGTCTGGGTGCATCTGGGAGCCTTCGGGCCGAAGAAGGCGCTGCTCGATGACGAGGGGATGCCTCTCGGCCCACCGCCGGGCAAGCTCGTCGACAACGAGCACTCCGTCCTGGATGTCACTGACCTGGTCTTCATCGATCCGGTCGAGACCGGTTGGAGCCGCCCGGCGCCAGGCGAGGAGGGCGAGCAGTTCACCGGCTTCACCAAGGATGTGGAATCGGTCGGCGAGTTCATTCGCATATGGCTGGCACGCAACGATCGGTGGGCCTCGCCGAAGTTCATCGCCGGAGAGAGCTACGGCACGACCCGCTCGGCCGGGCTGGCCGAGTACCTGCAGGACACGCACGGCATGTTCCTCAACGGGATCTGCCTGATCTCCTCGGTCATCAACTGGGGTACCAAGGTCTTCAATGTCGGCAACGACCTGCCGTACGCGCTGATTCTGCCTACCTACACTGCAACCGCCTGGCACCACGGGAAGCTGCCGGATCACCTGGCTGGTGACCTCGAGGAAGCGTTGGCGAAATCGGAGGCCTTCGCGCTGGGGGACTACACCTCGGCCCTGATGCTGGGTGATCGGCTTCAGGGAGCACAGCGTCAAGCAGTTCGCACCCAACTCGCCGCTCTCTCGGGACTTTCGGTGGACTACTTGGAGCGTGCAGACCTGAGGGTCGATATCTACCACTTCGTCAAGGAGCTGCTGCGGGACCAGAGCCTCACGGTCGGACGGCTCGACAGCCGCTACACCGGCAGCGACCGCGATGATGCTGGTGAGCACTTCGAATACGACCCGTCGAGTGCGGTCGTTACGGGCTGGTACGTCTCACTGCTCAAGGACTACCTGCGACACGAGCTCGGCTATGAGAACGACATGGTATTCCGCCATTCTGCAGGCCGTCAGGTACGCCCCTGGAACTACCACGAGGACCAGTCGCAGCAGAGCTATGGCAGCAACGCCTACGCCAATTACGCCGAGCACCTTCGGGCCGCGATGCACAAGAACCCGTACCTGAGGGTTCTGATCATGAGCGGCTACTACGACCTCGCAACGCCGTACTTCGCGACGGACTACACCGTCGATCACATGCAGCTCGACCCCGAGGTGCGGGACAACATCCAGGTGGCTTACTTCAAGGCCGGCCACATGATGTATGTACGGGCCGAGGACCTCGCCAAGTTCCGCCAGGACTATTTGGACTTCCTACGCGGTGCGCTGACCGTCGCTGATTGAGGTTCCAGAGGATTTCCATAGATGGCATTCGGGGTCACACGAGACAAGCCCGTCGAGAACGACCGGACAGAGAGGCGGATTGTCAAGGCCGTCACTACCGAGACGGTAGTCGCGCTAGTCATCGTCGGCGTGCTGTTCGCCCTGTTCGCCTGGAAGATGGGCCTGGCCTTCATGTTCAAGACCATGATGGCGACCGCCCACGACCTGATCCTGAACACGGTCCTTTTCCTCATGGCGGTCATCATCCTCGCCGGCGCCTTCACCTCGTTCATTTCGGAGTTCGGCATCGTCAGCATCGCCAATCGGGCTCTCTCCCCCCTGATGAAGCCGCTCTTCGGCTTGCCCGGGGCGACCTCGGTTGGAGTGGTTGCGACCTATCTATCGGACAACCCAGCCATCATGCCGTTGGCCTCGGACAAGGGCTTCTTGAAGTACTTCAAGAAGTGGCAGGTGACGACCCTGGTCAACCTCGGCACCGTCTTCGGAATGGGTCTCATCGTTACGACCTTCATGCTGGCCCAGTCCTCTGCCAATCAGCCGCTGGGAAGGGCCGTTCTGCTTGGCAATGTGGGTGCGATTCTGGGCGGAATCGTCAGCGTTCGGCTCATGGGGCATTTCGGCAAGAAGAGGTACGGGGTGAAGGAAGACGTCCTCACCGAAGAGGAGGAGGGCTACGACATCCTTCACTACCGGGAGGTGAGAAAAGGCAACGTGGCCCAAAGGGCTCTCCAGTCGCTGCTGGATGGAGGCGCTCACGGTGTGCAGACGGGTCTCGACATCATGCCCGGCATCGTCATCATCTGCACCCTTGTGATGATGTTGGCATACGGCGCGAAGGATGGTGTCTATACAGGAGCCGCTTACGAGGGAGTAGCCTTCTTTCCGTGGATCGGTGACAAGCTCTCTTTCCTCATCGAGCCCCTGTTCGGCTTCTCGAATCCACAGGCCATCGCCTTTCCGGTCACCTCGTTGGGCTCGGTCGGTGCCGCTTTGGCAATGGTGCCGAAGTTCCTCGAGACTGGCATCATTGGAGCCAACGAGATCTGTGTCTTCACGGCTATCGGAATCTGCATGGCGGGCTTCCTGAGCACCCACGTCGGCATGATGGACGGCATCAAGGAGCGTGACCTGACCAGCGTGGCCATCCTGACTCACCTTGCCGGCAGTCTCAGCGCCGGCGTCTTTGGCCATGCCTTGTTTCAATTGTTCGGCTGAGTTCCGGAGGGACCTGTCATGACCCCCAAGACGATCATCCCGACTTCGTCACGGCTGGTGCTGCTGTGCCTGGCCCTGATACTCACACCCTCGAGCTCGAGAGGGCAGGAGTCGGCCACGCAGGAATCGAACGGAATCGACGAAAAGCTGAGGCGCATCTTCACGGATGAGGAATTCGAGCCGGAGGAATTCGGCCCGGCCAGATGGCAGGATGAGGGTGCTTACTACACGACTCTCGAACCTTCGGACTCCGTCAAGGACTCGAAGGACGAGGAGGCCCAGGACATCGTTCGCTACGAGACCGCCTCCGGGCACCGAGAGGTTGTCATCGAGGCCGGGGAGCTCGTTCCCGAAGGCAGAACCCGAGCCCTGGAGATCGACGATTACACCTGGTCCGAGGACAAGAAGCGACTGCTGGTCTTCACCAATACCGAACGGGTCTGGCGCCGCAACACCCGTGGTGACTATTGGGTCATGGATCTGGCCACGGGCGAGCTGAGGAAGCTCGGGGGCGACGTCGAAGCTTCAACGCTGATGTTCGCCAAGTTCTCACCTGATGGCACGAGGGTCGCATACGTGCGTGGGAACAACCTCTATGTCGAAGAGCTCGACGGCGGCGAGATCACCCCGCTGACCAGCGATGGCTCCGAGACCATCATCAACGGCACCTCCGACTGGGTGTATGAGGAGGAGTTCGGCGTTCGAGACGGTTTTCGATGGAGCCCGGATGGTCAGCACATCGCCTTCTGGAATTTCGATTCGAGCGGCGTCGACAAGTTCGCCCTGATCAACAATACGGACACCCTGTACCCAGAGATCACCTACATTCCCTATCCCAAAGCCGGGTCGACAAACTCGGCCGTACGAATCGGTGTCGTCAGTGTCAGTGGCGGCGAGATCCGATGGATGGACGTTCCCGGAGATCCAGGAGACACCTACATCCCTCGCATGGACTGGAGCGACGACTCTGGGACGCTCATCCTGCAACACCTCAATCGATTGCAGAACACCAACGACGTGTTGCTCGCCGATGTCGCTACCGGCGAGGTTCGGCGCGCACATCAGGACCGCTCCGACACCTGGGTCGATGTCATGGACGATCTCGAGTGGCTCGAGGGCTCCGAGGAGTTTCTCTGGTTGAGTGAGAAGGATGGTTGGCGGCACGCCTACCGGGTGCGTAAAGACGGTGCAGGTGACCAGCTCATCACTCGATTTGAAGCCGATGTGATCAGTCTGGTGGGACTGGGAACCGATGCGGACTGGCTCTACTTCATCGCCTCACCCGACAACGCTACCCAGAGATACCTTTATCGAGCGAAGGTCGACGGCTCAGGAAGACCCGAGAAAGTGACACCTACTGACCAGCCCGGCAGTCACAGCTACGATCTCTCGCCCGATGGGGCGTACGCCTTCCACACCTATTCCCGATTTGATGTCCCGCCCGTGGTCGATCTGGTGCGCCTTCCCGAGCACGAGACCGTGCGCGTCCTGGAAGACAACGCCGAGCTGGCGAGCAAGCTGAGCGGCATGGTCGAGCCGCCGGTGGAGTTCTTCCAGACAGAGGTCGAAGCGGGGGTATCACTCGATTCCTGGATGTTGAAGCCGCGCGATTTCGATCCGAGCCAGAACTATCCGTTGCTCGTCTTCGTGTACGGAGAGCCGGCGGGAACCACCGTGGTGGATCGATGGGGAGGCAACCGGATGCTGTTTCATCGGGCACTGGCCGACGAAGGCTTCGTGGTGGTCAGCTTCGACAACCGCGGTACGCCGGCACCCAAGGGAGCGGACTGGAGAAAAGTCGTCTACGGAACCGTTGGCGAGCACTCCTCCAGAGATCAGGCGGCTGCGGTCCGCGAGTTCACTAGCAAGCACTCCTTTGTCGATCCCGAGCGCGTCGCTGTCTGGGGGTGGAGTGGCGGCGGCTCGAACACCCTCAATTGCATGTTCCGCTACCCGAAGATCTTCAAGGTTGGTGTCTCGGTGGCACCGGTTCCCGACCAGAAGCTCTACGACACCATCTACCAGGAACGCTATATGGGCCTGCCGGAAGACACTGCCGAGGGGTATGAGCTAGGCTCTCCCATCCACTTCGCCGAGGGCCTGCAGGGTCGCCTTCTCCTCATCCATGGCACTGCCGATGACAACGTTCACTACCAGGGAACCGAGCGGCTGGTGAACCGTCTCATCGAGCTCGGCAAGCCGTTCGACATGATGGTCTATCCGAATCGGACCCACGCCATCAAGGAGGGGGATGGAACCCGATTCCACGTCTACAGCCTGATCGCTCGCTACCTCACCGAGAACCGCTGCCTGGGATCGGCAAGTTCCACGTCGAAGTCCTCAACCGACATACCCTCACGAGCGAACGTCTCGCCAGACTCCCTGTAGAATTCCCGCGTGACACCACAGATCGCCTTCCTGTTTGCCGTGCTGGTAGGCATGGTCTACCTGTTTCTCACTGAGAAGCTGCCGGTGGATCTGACGGCGTTTCTGGGGCTGATAATCCTGATCTTCACGGGCTATCTGACTCCGGGCGAGGCCTTCACAGGCTTTTCGTCACCGGCAGTGATCACCATGTTGTCGGTCTTCATCGTCGGTGCGGCCTTGCTCGAGACCGGTGTAGCGGATGTCATCGGCGGCCGGATCTACAGGCTTGTCGGCAACAGCGAGACTCGCCTCATCATCGTGCTGATGCTGACTTGCGGCATTCTCTCGGCTTTCATGAACAACATCGCCGCTACGGCCGTGCTGATGCCGGCGGTGGCGACCATCGCCCGCCGCTCCGGATTGTCGCCGTCCCGACTGTTCATGCCGCTGGCCTTTGGCGCCATTCTCGGTGGTACCATGACGCTGGTCGGGACGCCGCCCAATATCCTCGCGGCGCAAATGCTCGAGGAGCGAGGGCTCGAGCCCTTCTCGCTCTTCGATTTCACGCCCATCGGAGTGGCCCTTCTTGTTCTGGGGATTGTCTTCATGCTGACCCTCGGGCGCAAGCTCCTGCCTGCTGGGGAGCAGCACAGCCCGGCGCCAGCTGAAGCGCGTGACCTATCGCAGGTGTACCGGCTCAAGGACCATCTGTTTTCGATTCGTCTGCCGGAGGACACGCCGCTCGATGGGATGACCCTGGCCGAAACACGCCTCGGCAATACGCTAGGAGTCAAGGTGCTGGTGATCCTCCGGGGGGATCGACGTCGCACGATGCCTCGGGGTGACTCGGTGCTTCGGGCCGGCGACGTCCTGTTGGTCGATGGCCAGGCCGCCGATCTGGGCGAGTTGCTTCGAATGCAGAAGCTGGAGATCGAGCAGGTCCGAATTGCAGAACTCCCGAGCCCGGTACGTGGAGTGGGAGGGTTGCGGGCCCGGGTCGTAGGCGGATCTCCCCTGATCGGTTTCAACCTCAAGGAGCTGAGTTTCCGCGACCGATTTGGTTTGGTCGTCGTCGGTGTGCGCCGCGGAGAACACCTGCAGGGCACCGACCTGGGTGAATGGGTGCTGAAAGCGGACGACGAGATCTTCGCCCTTGGCTCGAGAGAGCGTCTCGAAAACCTGTCCCGACATCCGGACTTCGAGGTTCTCGAGACAGGGCTCACCGCCATTCGAGATCTGGTCCGCGAGCTGCACCTGGTGCGGATTCCGGAAGGCTCCCCGTTGGTCGACACGTCCATCGAGGACAGTCGTCTGGGCGAGCTGGTGGGTCTCACGGTTGCCGGGCTGATTCGGGACGGCGAGACCCACCTGGCCGTCTCACCGCAAGAGGTGCTCCGTGCCGACGATCGGCTGCTGATCGGTGGCGATCCCGAGCGACTCGTGACCCTTGTCGACCTTGGTGAGGTTCGGTTCGAGAGCGAGCTCGAAGAGGCGTCCCTGGAGTCGGAGGAGGTCGGCATGGTCGAGGCCGCCCTTGCTCCGCGCTCGGCTGCCATCGGCCGGACGCTGGCCGATCTCGAATTCCAGAGCCGCCATGGTCTAATCGCGCTGGCTCTATGGCGCGAGGGTGAACCTCGCCACGTCGATTTCTCTCACGTTCCTCTTCGTCTCGGGGATGCACTGCTGTTGCACGGGCCGCGCAAGAAGATCCGACAGCTGGCGGCCGAGCCCGACTTCGTGGTGCTTTCGCAAGCCGACCAGGCCCCACGGCGTTTCAGCAAGGCTCCATGGGCTTTCGGAGCGCTTCTGCTGATGATCGGACTCGTAGCTACGGGTGCACAGCCGATCCATGTCGCTTCCTTTACCGCCGCTTCCCTGGCGATTCTCTTCGGAGCGCTGACCATGCAGGAGGCCTACCGAGCGATCGAATGGAAGGCCATCTTCCTGGTGGCGGCGGTACTACCGGTGGGCATGGCCATGGAGCGCACCGGAGCAGCCATGTTCCTGGCCGATGGGGTTACCCACCTGGCGGGGCCTTTCGGCAACCATGCGACGTTGGCGGCTATGGTCGTTCTGGCGAGTCTGCTGTCGCAGGGTCTGGACGGTGCCCCTGCCGTGGTACTGATGGCGCCGGTCGTGATCGATGCAGCCGAGAGCCTCGGCGTGAGCCCTTATCCGATGATGATGGGTGTCAGCCTGGCCGCTTCAGCCGCCTTCATGACGCCGTTTTCCCACAAGGCCAACCTGCTGGTCATGGGTGCCGGCGGCTACCGCTCGAGCGACTACCTGAAGGTCGGCACGCCGCTCACCGTGGTGTTGCTTGTCGTACTGGTGTTGCTCGTGCCGGTGTTCTTTCCGTTCTGAACCATGCCTCTTCGACTCGCCGCCACCTGTCCGCTCGGCCTCGAGGAGTTTCTCGAGGCCGAGTTGCAGGCACTCGGTGCCTCGGATTGCGTTCGGGAGCGTGGTGCCGTCGGCTTTTCGGGCACCTGGGACGACGTCCTGCGGACCAACTGGCGACTTCGGACCGCCAACAGAGTGCTCGTAGAGCTTGCGGGTTGGGACGGTTCGAGCGCCGAGGCTCTGGAGGCCGGCGCGGGCAACCTGGTCGAGAGCTCGCGAAGCTGGGATGGCCTCACGGCGGCCGAGCTCTTCGATCCGCGCCTCAGCTTTGCCATTCGTGCCACCTCTTCCAGGTCACAAATCCGTGACACGCGCTGGGTTGGTCTGAAGGTCAAGGATGGAATCGTCGATGCTCAGCGCCGGCGGTTCGGTCGTCGTGCATCCATCGATCGAAAGAACCCCGATATCCGGCTCAGGGTCTGGCTGTCTCGCGACCGGGCGACGTTGCTCCTGGACACCTCGGGCGTGCCGCTCGACCGGAGGGGGTATCGGGTCGTGACCAGCGAGGCTCCGGTGCGCGAGAATCTGGCGGCTGCCTGTATTCTGGCTTCGGGCTGGAACGGGAACGGTCCTGTAGTGGATCCGATGTGCGGCTCGGGAACAATGCTGGCCGAAGCTGCGGCTTTCGCGCTCGACCTGTCGCCGGGTCGACATCGAGAACAGTGGGCATTCGAGCGGCTTCCTGGGTTCGACAAGAGCGCCGGGGAGACTCTTCGCGAGGAAGGATCCGGTTTGCCCGAGACCGATCTGAGACTCTTCGGGGTCGATCGATCGGCGGAAGCCATCGAGACGGCAGGTATCAATCTCCAGAGGGCAGGGCTGGCTGAGTTGACCTCTCTCGAGGTCGGCGACGCCTACACCTTCGAGCCCCCGACGGGCCCTGGGCTGCTTGTCGTCAATCCGGCGTACGGCGAGCGTCTCGAAGAGAATCGGGATCAGTGGTCCCGACTCGGCGACCTGATGAAGCAGCACTATGCCGGCTGGCAGGCTGTGGTGTTGGCCGGTGGAGAGGGGCTGGGCAAGAACATCGGGCTGCGGCCGAAGCGGCGCATCCCTGTGCGCAACGGGCCGTTGGATGCCCGCATTCTGCTTTTCGACCTCTACTGATCCAACTGCGGAGCCGTCTCTCGCGGGTCGCCTTCTTTGGCGACGGAGGCCGATTGCCACCAGGCACAGTCACGATCCCCTTCGGGACCACGGTCTTCTGTGAGTTGGATCAGCAGGTCACGACCCGACAGAAGGAAGCCTACGCCGTCCAGACGGGTGACATCCTCCGGGCCCATGTATGGAAGGGCGTCTGGGTTGACGGCCAGGATCAACGAGTCGCAACACCGGCCGCGACGGTGGCTGCCATGATCGCGGCCATGGCAATCTGGGCGGCTTCGATAGCGGCCCGGGCGGCCTCCGCGGATGGCCGATCCTCGACGATCCTGTCGAGCCGATCCTTGCGCTCGGCTACCCGCTTCTTTCCAAACACGGGATTCAGGATGCCGCTGACGTGAGCCAGCGAAACAAGGATCGCGGTGCGGGTGTCGAGGTCGGAATCGTCAGAAAAGACCGCGTGCTCGACCCGATGCATGATCTCGAGCTCAGATGTCGGATCGAGCTCTGGGTAGATCCGCCGCGAGAAGATCAGCAGCACCTTGTGGGTCTCGACTTTCAGGACCCCTTTCAGAGTCATCTGCTCGGCAATCTGGTGCTTGAGATCCTTCATTCCAGCGACGCGGCCAAGCCAGGTGGTCAGATCCGAGTCCTTCTTGGCGTGCGCAATCTTCTCGAGGACCCGATCGGCAACCGGCTCGCCGAGCGGTGTGCTGTTGACGAGCGCCACAATCTTCTTGCCCTCGCGCTCCTCTAGACCCAGCCGGCCTTCGAGCAGCAACTCTGCGAGGACTGCGCCACCCACAGCATACGGCCAGCTCGTGCCGGAGTAGGTCGTTCCCTCTTCGTCCTTGAGTGCCAGCAGTAGGATCTCTTCGTACAGTCGGAGCTTGATCATCGCAGATTCTCTCTTTGGGGCGTCTCGCTGGGACGAGTAGGCGCCCTGGTCCCTTTCCTTCGCGGCAAGTGTAGCTGACGCCGGGTCCTCGTCGAGTCAGCCGAGTGGTCGAGCTGGTGAGCATGGCGGCTGTCGATTCCAGTGCCCTTCCCTCGTTTACCGTTCAAAGCTCTCTTGGTAGTCTGTTGTCTCCACTTGTCTCGAGGGAGCCATGCCCCATCTTTGGATCACATTCGTCGTTGGAGTCCTTGGTGTCACTGGATACCAGAGCCCTGAGCTCGCCGGGACAGAGAAGATGGGCCCGCCGCCCCCGGGCCACGTCAAGATTGTCGGTGAGCCTGTACCCGGTTGGACGCGGGCCCATCAGGAGCCCGCCGAAGGCGAGCCCGTGCTCTGGACGCAGTTGGGACCGCGTCCAATCGTCGACGAGTACTGGAGCGGTACCGACGATGCGAGTGGGCGCGTGGTCGCCGTTGCGCCGCACCCTTCAGATGCCAACACGGTCTACATCGGAGCCGCTTCGGGAGGTATCTGGAAGACCACCGATGGGGGTACAAACTGGATCCCCCTGACGGACGAGCTGTCGGTCCTCAATCACGGCTGTGTCGCCATGGACCCCTCCCATCCGAGCACCGTCTATGCGGGAACGGGCGAGTACACGACCCGGAGCAAGGGGGATGGACTGTTCCGCTCGACCGATGCCGGCGACACCTGGGAGCGCATTGCCACGACGGCAGAAGTGGGCGGGACCTGCAGTCGTCTCCTCATCGATCCCACCGACTCCCAGACGATCCACATCTCTGGCGGCAACGGCTATTCGAAAACCGTCGATGGCGGCGTCACCTGGACCCGGGCGTTCACCAAGTCCCGGGTCTCGGACCTGGCCATGAAGTCCGGCGACCCCAACACCCTCTACCTGGGGGAGCACGGCAAGGGGATCTGGCGCTCCATCGATGGTGGGGACTCCTGGACCCAACTCGGAGGCGGCCTGCCCGCAACGGACGTTCAACGCATCCTCCTGGCTGCCGCCCCCTCGAACTCCAACGTGATCTACACGGTCATCATCAACCCCTCGGCTGGCCTGCGTGGGCTGTATCGCAGCGCCGATGGCGGTGACACCTGGGTGGAAAAGGCGAACACCCCCAATTTTCCGTATCCCCAGGGCTGGTATGACGCCTTCCTGGGTGTCGACCCGACCGATGAGGACATCGTCTACGGTGGAGGGGTTTTTCCGACCTACGCGGTCGCCGGAGTCATCAAGAGCACCGATGGAGGTGACTCCTGGGTGGACATCTCCTGCCCCGGGAATTGTCTGACCGAGGCCAATCTCCATCCCGACATGCACGCCATCGCCTTCGGGTCCGATGGCACCGTGTGGGTGGGCAACGACGGTGGGGTCTGGAAGAGTCCGGATGGCGGTGCGAGCTGGATCAACACCAACGGCACACTGACTGTTACCCAGAACTATGCCGTCGCGCTGAACCCTGCGGATCCGGTCCAGGTGATGGGTGGTACCCAGGACAACGGTACGGTGGAGAGACAGGTCGACGATGAGGACTGGCCCCAGATCCTGGGAGGTGATGGCGGCTTCCTGGCTTATGACTTCGATGAGCCGGCACGCCGCTACGTCTCCTATGTGCGGCTCGCCGTGTATCGCCTGTTCGGTGGCTCGACCGTCAATATCAGTGGTCCGTGGGGCGGTGATCGGCGCAACTTCATCGCCCCCCTCCTGATGGACCCCAGCGACTCCGAAACCCTCTTTGGCGGCACCTGGAGGGTTTGGCGCACGCGGAACGCTAGCGGTTTCGCCGGTTGGAGCGCCTACAGCCCGGATCTCACGGATGGCGGAACCCTGAACGTCATCGCAGCGGCGGTGGGCTCGTCAGGGGTGCTCTACACGGGGAGCTCCGACGGCAAGGTCTTCGTCAAGCCCTCGGAAGCGGATGCCTGGCAGGATCGCAGCGCCGGCCTTCCTTCCGGTCAGGTCAGCGACATCGTCATCGATCCGACCGATCCCGCGCGCGCCTATGTGGCCTTCCACAACACGAACGGCCCCCGAGTCCTGGAGACGACTACCACGGGCACGAGCTGGATCGATGTCACGGGTACGCTGCCCGATGGTGTGGGGGGACGCGCCCTGGCCGTGGACTGGCGAGCGAACCCACCGATGCTGTTCGTGGGCTCGGGCGCCGGGGTCTACTGGAGTACCGATCGTGGCGCCGGGTGGACCAAGGACGGCACCGACCTGCCCAATGTGAATGTCGGAGATCTGGCGATCGATCCGATCAACGGGACCATCACGGTCGGCAGCTACGGACGTGGCGTTTGGCGAGCAAGCATCGCCGCGCTGATCGGCATCGAGACGATGTTCGGCGACGGTTTCGAGTCCGGAGACATGTCGGCCTGGTCTACCTCGGTACCTTGACCGGGTACCCTCCGGATCCCAAATCAACCGTGCTTGAGAAAGGTCCCGGCCTCGAACTCGGCGAAGGCCTGCCTCAGCTCCTCACGGGTATTCATGACGATGGGCCCGTACCAGGCCACGGGCTCTTCGAGCGGTTTGCCCGAGACCAGGAGGAATCGGATGCCCCGCTCGCCGGCCCTCACCGTGACCTCGTCTCCGCGGTCGAAAAGGACGAGTGAACGGTTGTCGGCCTCCTCGGAGAGTGAGGTGTCGGCCCAGCCGGCTCCCTCGGTGGGGACTTCCAGGGGCTCGGAAGCGTTGCAGAACCTCCCTGAACCGGCAAACACGTAGGCGAAGGCCTGCCGAGTGGTCTCCACGGGGATGGTCTTCGTCTTGCCCGGGGGCACCCAGACATCGATGTACTGGGGATCGGCTGCGATGCCGTCCACTGGACCTCTGGCGCCCCAGATGCTGCCGCAGATCACGCGGATCTTGGTGCCATCGTCATCCACGACTTCCGGTATGTCGGCAGACTGGACCTCCTGGTAGCGCGGTGGGGTCATCTTGAGAGAGGAGGGCAGGTTCGCCCAGAGTTGGAAGCCGTGCATTTTGCCCTCCTCGTCACCCTGTGGCATCTCCTGATGGATGATGCCGCTTCCAGCGGTCATCCATTGCACATCGCCGCCGCGGATGACGCCCTGGTTGCCCAGGCTGTCGCCGTGTTCGACGGTTCCCGCCAGAACATAGGTAATGGTCTCGATCCCCCGATGTGGATGCCACGGGAAGCCGGCCTCGAAGTCCTCGGGCCGGTCGTTGCGGAAGTCATCCAGAAGCAGGAACGGATCGAAGTCTTCGGTCCTGCCGAACCCGAAGGCTCGACGCAGTTGCACTCCCGCCCCCTCGACGGTGGGCTTCGCCTTGATGAGTCCCTTGATGGGTCGAATCGACACGGCGACCTCCTCGGCTGTTGATCGGTTGTTCGCTCTACTGTACCTCCTTCTCGCCCCTTGGTACGATTTGGTAGGGCAGGACGTCTCCTCGCCTCGACCTTTCTCCATTCCATTCAAGGAGCTCAAACGTGAAGAAGCTGAGTACTGTCGTTCTCGCGATTCTCATGTTTGCACCTGTGGTCGCCCTGGCGGCCGAAGAGGATGCAGACAAGCCCGAAACCAAGCTCAACGCCGACACCCTGGAAGGACTCGCCCTGCGTGGTATCGGTCCGTCCATCAATTCCGGCCGGATCTCGGATTTCGCCGTGACGCCGGGAAAACGGCATCGGTATTTCGTCGCCACATCGTCCGGCAATCTGTGGAAGACCGACAACGCCGGGACTACCTGGACGCCGGTCTTCGAAAACGAGGGCTCGTACTCCATCGGTGTCGTGACGATGGATCCCAACAACCCGAATGTCATCTGGGCCGGCACCGGTGAGAACAACTCCCAGCGTTCGGTCTCCTTCGGCGATGGCGTCTACAAGAGCCTGGATGGGGGGCAAAGCTGGTCCCACATGGGCCTGAAAGAATCGGAGCACATCGGAGGGATCGAAGTCGACCCTCGTGATTCCAACGTGGTGTTTGTTGCCGCGCAGGGCCCGTTATGGAGCTCCGGAGGTGAGCGCGGTCTCTACAAGACGATCGACGGCGGTGCCACCTGGGAGCGGGTGCTGCATGTCGATGACGACACCGGCGCCAACGAGGTGTGGCTGGATCCTCGCGATCCCGACACCCTTTATGTGAGCACGTACCAGCGCCGCCGCCACGTCTGGACGCTAATCAACGGCGGTCCAGGCTCCGGCATCTGGAAGTCCACCGACGGCGGTACCACCTGGCGCGAGCTCGAAAAGGGTTTGCCGGATGTCGACATGGGCCGCATCGGTCTGGCAGTCTCGCCGGGCAACCCGGATGTGATCTACGCCATCGTCGAGGCGCAGCGGGACGAGGGCGGGGTCTTCCGTACGACGGATCGAGGTGAGAGCTGGACCAAGCGTGGCGACTACATGTCGTCGAGCCCGCAGTACTACAACACGCTGGTCGCCGACCCCCACGACGTCGATACTGTCTACTCTCTCGACACCTTTCTACACGTGTCGAAGGACGGCGGCGCGACCTTTTCCCCAGTCGGCGAGAAGGCAAAGCACGTGGACAATCACGCCATGTGGATCGACCCCGACGACCCTGACTATGTGCTCGTGGGGTGCGACGGCGGCGTCTACGAGAGCTTCGACCGCGGTGCCAACTGGCTGTTCAAGGAGAATCTGCCGATCACGCAGTTCTACCGGGTGAGCGTCGACACCTCGGAGCCCTTCTACTACGTCTACGGTGGAACCCAGGACAACAACACCCTCGGCGGACCGAGCCGCACGCTACGCAAATCGGGGATCTCCAACGAAGACTGGTTCATCACCGTCGGTGGCGATGGCTACGAGACCGTGGTGGATCCAACCAATCCGGACATTGTCTACTCGCAGTGGCAATACGGCGGCCTGGTGCGCTACGATCGTCGCTCCGAGGAGATCGTCGACATTCAGCCGCAGGAGGAACCGGGTGAGGACGCCCATCGCTGGAACTGGGACTCGCCGCTGATCCTCTCACCACATTTGCCGACCCGCCTCTACTACGCTGCTCAGCGGGTCTTCCGGTCGGATGATCGAGGCGATACCTGGACTGCTGTCTCGGAGGACCTCAGCCGTCAGATCGATCGTGACCAGCTACCGGTCATGGGCCGCGTCTGGGGCATGGACGCGGTGTCCAAGAACCGGTCCACCTCGGACTACGGCAACATCGTCTCGCTGACCGAGTCGACCCTGGTCGAAGGCCTCATCTACGTCGGCACGGACGACGGGCTCGTCCAGGTCACCGAGGATGGGGGAGGCAGTTGGCACAAGACCGAGCGCTTCTCCGGGGTACCTGAGAACACTTACGTTAGCGATATCGAAGCCTCGCGCTTCGATGCCGACACCGTCTACGCAACCTTCGACAACCACAAGCAGGGCGACTTCAGCCCATATGTGCTCGTCAGCCGGGATCGGGGCCGCACTTGGAGCTCCATGCGCGGTGATCTGCCGGATCGGGAGGTGGCCTATACCCTGATCCAGGATCACGTCACGCCGGAGCTGCTCTTTGTCGGCACCGAGTTCGGCCTCTATGTGACCCTCGATGAGGGAGCCCACTGGCACCGGCTGAAGGGTGGGTTCCCGACCATACAGGTGAGGGATCTGGAGATCCAGCGACAGTGGAACGACCTCGCAGTGGCCACTTTCGGCCGCGGGTTCTACATTCTGGACGACTACACATCGCTACGGGCGATGAGCGAGGACCGCCTGGCGAGCGACGAGGCGATCCTCTTCCCGACGCGGGAAGCACTGCTCTACATCGAGCAGCCCGATCGGGTGGGAGATCGGGGTAAGGGCTTCTGGACGACGCCAAATCCACCGTTTGGGGCGGTCTTCACCTACTGGCTCCGCGATGGTCTCAAGACCAAGCAGGATCTTCGGATCGAGGCCGAGACGGAGGCCAGGGAGAACGAGACCGAAGCACCGCTGGCCTCCATGGCGGAGCTGCGCGAGGAGGATCTGGAGGTCGAGCCGGCGGTGTTCCTCGTGGTGCGGGATGACCAGGGGTCCCTGGTCCGCCGGGTGAAAGCCTCGCAGGAGGCAGGGTTGCAGCGCGTGGCCTGGGATCTACGCTGGCCAGCTGCGGTGCCGACGGACCTCACACCAGCAACCGATCTGGCACCATGGGAAACGCCCGAGCGGGGCCCACTTGCGTTTCCGGGGTCGTACAGCGCGGCGCTCGAGGCGAAGGTCGGCACAGATTGGCAATCCCTGGCCGGACCGGTCGATTTCGAGGTCGTGCCGCTCAACCTGGCGACGCTGACCCCCGAGAACAAGGCGGCTGTCATGGCCTTTCGCACTGAGGTTCGGGAGCTACGACGCGCCGTCCTCGGAGCCTCCGAGGTCATCGACGAGGTGGAGCGACGAGTGGATCATCTGCGGCAAGCCCTGGTAGACACTCCCGAGGCCGATCCGGCCTTGATGGCCGAGCTCGAGGGTCTCAAGAGCAGGCTGGACGAACTTCGGCTCGCCTTCGAAGGGGATCGAACGAAGGGTCGGCGCAATGTCTTCACGTCACCAGCCATCGTCGATCGTGTGGAGCGCATTGCCTCTGACCAGTGGTACACGACGCAAGCGCCCACAACGACTCATGAACGAGCCTATGCCTGGGCGTCCGAGGCCTTCGAGGCAGGCCTCGCCAAGCTGAAGGAGTTGGTCACCGACCTGGAGGGTCTGGAGGAGAGGGCGGAGGCAGCCGGGGCGCCGTGGACTCCGGGACGGATGCCCAGTTTGCAGCACTGACAGTTTGATTCGATGCGGCCGGTCACTTGGCCGGTCGCATCCTCAGTCCGGTGACCCAGCGCCACCCTCGGCCTTGTCCGCCAGGGTGATCACGGTGCCGCCGAAGCCCCGAGTCCGCACTCGGGCATAACGCGCATCCATGATGTGGAGTCGCCCCTCGGAGTCGTCAGGGTCGATCTCCATCCACGGGAAGCGAGCCCAGGAAAGAAAGCCCTCCGCCTGCCCGGAGTCTTCGATGTCTGGCCAGAGATCGCTCGGCCTGGCCGCGGGTCGATCGAAGTCGGAGAAGCTCAGCGACCTGTCACCGAGCCAGGAGAAATGGCCATGGCGCAGTCGTCCACCCTGCTCGACGACGATTTCCCAGGCCGTAGGGTTGGCTGGAATCGGACCAACCATCAGGCTTACCACGGGTTCGGAACCCAACCGCTCGATCTGATGGAGAACGCGTTGCTCGGTCGCTCGGTGCAAGAGAAGCATCGAAGCGATGAATAGAGTGGCCACGAGGAGCCCCGCGAGGGCGGCCGATTGGGACGAGAGCCCAGCGGAGCGCGGCCTCCAGAGCAAGGCGAGCAAGAGAAGAACGAGAATGGCGAGTACCGTAGGCAGGTAGCCAGGGGCGCGGCTCGCGACAACCGTCACCAGCGAGAGCGCGATGACTGAAAGAGTCGTGAGGAGCCGCCGCGTCGCGTGACGACCGACGAGCCACCCCACCCCCAGGATCAGCCAGAGCCAGGGGTCCATTATGAAGACCGAGTCCCCGTAGTACCAGGTATCGCGGAAGGGCAGCCACCAACGCATGCCATAGACGTTGAGCCAATCCAGGAATGGGGGCGTCAGGGTTGCCAGGTAGCAGAGTTTTTTTAATGATACGGCGACCACCG
>JAUVRX010000105.1 GCA_030597375.1 Acidobacteriota bacterium | reverse complement strand
TGGCGGCAGTCGTCAGCTTGTTCGCCAGAACGTAGGAGATCAACGCTCCCGAGTATGCCGCTCCAACCACCAGAGTTCTCCAGGTCCAACCCCGACGAGCCGAGGGCAGTACCAGAAAGAGGAAGGCCGCTGCGACCACGGACCTGAAGCCCGCCACCTGCCACCCACTCATCGAAACGGACTTGATGACGGCGCCGCCGGTCGAAAAGAGAACGGCGGTGACGAGCACCTCGAGGCGACCGATGGAGGTGGACTTCAGCATCACGGATCCGCAGGCCAAGGCGGAGTCCCAGACTCTCCGGGCTGGCGATGCAGACCCTAGCTGCACCGGGAGCTACAGTCCAGTCTACCCGTCTTTCGGCGTCTCGGGAGGACTCGCCGAAACCCCCATTTTGTGGTAGAACTTGACGGCTCCGGGACCATCGATCATCGGCCCCGGGACCCAAAACTCAGCAGTCCGCCCCCCCAAGAAAAGAACAATGGGCACGAGGAGAGAGCCATGCCGATGACCAGTTCCGAATACGTCGACCTCGAGGATCGCTACGGCGCTCACAACTACCTGCCTCTCGATGTAGTCATCTCCAGGGGCGAGGGTGTCTGGGTCTGGGATGTCGATGGCCGCAAGTACCTGGACTGCCTCGCCGCCTACTCGGCGGTGAACCAGGGCCACTGTCATCCGCGTATCGTCCAGGCGCTGGTCGATCAGAGCTCCAAGATGGCTTTGATCTCCAGGGCCTTTCGTAACGACCAACTGGGCCTCTTCTACCAGCAGCTGACCGAGCTGACCGGCTTCTCCAGAACACTACCCATGAACTCCGGCGCCGAGGCTGTGGAAACCGCCATCAAGGCCGCTCGCAAGTGGGCCTATACGGTCAAAGGCGTCGGCTACAACCAGGCGGAGATTCTGGTCTTCAGTCAGAACTTCCACGGCCGCACGACCACGATCGTCGGCTTTTCCTCCGAAGAGCAGTACCGCCAGGGCTTCGGACCCTTCGCACCTGGCTTTACCCTGCTGCCCTACGGCGACATGGAGGCGATAACGAGCGCCATGAACCCGAACGTGGCGGCTGTGCTGATCGAGCCCATCCAGGGTGAGGGAGGCATCATCATTCCTCCCGAGGGCTACCTCGCTCATGTCGCCGACCTCTGCCGTGAGCACCGCGTTCTCTTGATGATGGACGAGATCCAGTCCGGCCTCGGCCGCACGGGCAAGATATTCGCGTACGAGTACGAGGACGTCCGACCCGACGTGTTGATCCTGGGCAAGGCGCTGTCCGGTGGCCTCTATCCGGTCTCGGTGATGCTGGCCGACGACGAAGTGATGGATGTCTTCCAGCCCGGCGACCACGGCTCCACCTATGGTGGCAACCCAGTGGCTGCCGCGGTTGGGCGGGCGGCCCTCGATGTCCTGGTCGATGAGGGTCTGGTCGAGAATTCAGCCAATCAGGGCAAGTACCTCATGGAGCGACTTGGCGCCATCGATTCCGATCTGGTGAAGGAGATCCGGGGACGCGGTCTCTGGGTCGGTATCGAGCTCCACCCCGAGGCAGGTGGCGCACGGCGTTTCTGCGAGGCGCTTCAAGAAAAGGGCCTGCTTTGCAAGGAGACGCACGACCACGTCATCCGAATTGCCCCGCCACTCGTGATCAATCGGGAGGAGCTGGACTGGGCCATCGAGAGAGTGATCGGAGTTTTGACCGGCGACCGCCAGCTGCAACCGACGACCTCCTGAGTCGCGACTACCACTCCACCGGCAGTTTGACCTTGCGGTCGTCGCGGTCGACGTACAGCACGTGGCCCATGCGGCGACCGAACAGGTAGAGATCACGCAGGATCTCCACATCCCGCCTGCAGTACTCCTCCACCAGGTCGAGCCGCCCCTGCTTGACCCATTCCAGGCTCTGCAGACCGTCTGCAGATTTGCTCACACCCAGGGTGGCGTTCGCCAGGTGATCCAGGCTGAGCCGGAATCCCAGTTTCTTGTGGATCTCCTCGAGGAGGTCGAGAGTCGGGAGAGTCTGCCGATAGTCGACTCCGGTGTAGCCGGAGAGCACCTTGTAGTCGAAGCGTGCGATGTTGAAGCCGACGACCAGGTCGGCCTTTTCCAGCCGCTCGATCAGGGAGCCGACCTCTGGCTCTGCAAAGCTCTCCAATCGTCCCTCGTCGAGATGACAAACCACACCAATGGCTACCAGCATGCGGTGAGCGTTCTGCCATCCACCGACGTCGGCCGCTGAGAGCTGCGTCTCGAGGTCGAAGAGCACCGTACCGCCTGTCTCCCCAGTCTGGCGAGCAGGCTTCCGTCGAGCCGCTCGCTTCGGTGCAATCGACTCTCGAGCAGGACTGTAGGGCGGTGGAGCTTCCTCGGGCTCGACGATCACAACGTCTGGATCTCTCTTCTGGGAAGGCTCTGATTCGGGCTGCAGATCGATCTCCACTGCGGGCTCGGACGGCTCGCCCTCCTCTGTCGCCAGCAGCCGGGTCAGCAGGCTCAGGGCGCCTTTCTTGTCGAGCGGGCGGTTGCCGTTGCCACATTTCGGCGACTGGATGCAGGATGGGCAGCCCTCCTGGCAGTCACAACCCTCGATGAGGTTTACCACACGGCCCAGAAGCAGGCGAAGCTCCTGAAAGGCGCGGGCGGAGATCCCCACGCCGCCGGGATGACCATCGTAGATGAAGACCGAGCCGGCTCTCACCTGATGGTGGAGCGGGATCGAGATGCCACCGATGTCGCCCCGATCGCAGACTACCGTCAGGGGCATCAGGGAGATTGCGGCGTGCTCTGCAGCATGGAGGGCGCCCATGAAGTGCCCTCCTGCCTCCCTCAGCTCCGCTTCCAGGCGCCGGGGAACGGCCCACCAGAGACCGACGGTCTCGAATTGCATCGGCGGCAGGTCCAGCACCTGTCGGTCCAGAACCTCACGGCTCTGGATTCGCTTGCGCTCGTACCCCACCACCTTCTCGGTGACCCTCAGGCGACCCAGCCAGGCCTGCAAACCACCCTCCCGGCGAGTCTCCAGGATCTCCAGGATCCTGGTCTCTTTCTCGGTCAGGGGAGCGGTGAAATAGTCGACCCTGGTGGGCTCCGCATGAACGCGACCGGCCTCCAGATCCAACTGCCTCACCAGATACTGGCGTCCGGCATGGAGGTAGACCGCACCGGGATGACACTCCCGCAGGGCCCGAATCCCATCGACCGTGCCGATGACCTTCTCGGTCCTGGTGTCCAGGATTGTCGAGCTCCTCGCCATGCCTCGCAGACCTACCTTCCTTTGAGGGCGGCGTCGGCGAGTGTAGAGCTCACTCCCGTCGGCGGCTTCGATCAACTCTCGTTCTGCCAGGAGGGCCCTCACGAGGGGCGCCCGTCGCTCCAGATAAGCAGCATCCTCCTTCCACCTGAGGGGCAGCTCCGCGGCCGCGCAGACCAGGTGGGCGCGGCCGACCGGTTCGTTGTCCGGATCGACGATCAGCCTTTCGCAGGGCCGCCCCACGAGCTCCTGAGGATGCTCGATAAAGTACTGGTCGAGTGCGTCTGGCATGGCCACCAGGGCGGTGATGGACTCCCGACCAGCACGGCCTACCCGGCCTGATCGTTGCCAGGTAGCCATGACACTTCCGGGGTAGCCGACCAGGATGCAGGCGTCCAGTCCGCCCACATCGATGCCCATCTCCAGCGCCGAGGTCGAAATTACGCCGTCCAGGCGGCCTGCGAACAGATCGGCCTCGATCTGCCGACGCTCCTCCGCAAGAAATCCGGATCGATAACTCGCCACCCTCTTGGCCAGCTCCGGCTCCTGATGACGCAGCCACGAATAGAGCAGTTCTGTGATCCGCCGCGCCTTCGTGAAGACGATGGTCTTGAGGCCAGCTCGCTGCAACGCAGCAAACAGCTGCAAGGTCGCCGTGTAGGGACTGGCCTGCGGCTGGATGAGAAGAAAGTGACGCCCCTCTCGAGGCGCACCCGACTCGGAGAACCACCGGAACTCCAGATCCGTGAGGCTTTTGCCGAATTCGTCGGCGTTGGCTGCCGTGGCCGAAGAGGCGATGAAAATCGGCTCGGAACCGACAGACCGGCAGAGCCTCTGCAGCCGCTTGACGACATGATGGAAGTGACTGCCGAAGATGCCCCGATAGGTATGCAACTCGTCGATGACGACCCATCGAAGGTCCTTCAGAAAGCCCTCCCACTGTTGCCAGTAGCTCAAGATCCCGAGGTGAAGCATGTCCGGATTCGAGATCACGACGCGCGGAAAATCCTCCTTGATCTTCTGCCGGAGATTTCGGGGAGTGTCGCCATCATAGATCTCACATCTCGCCACTTCGGATAGCCTGCTGGCGGCCGCCAGCTCATCGAACTTGCCCTTCTGATCCCGCCCCAACGCTTTCAAGGGATAGAGGAAGAGCGCCCGGCCCGGGCCACCACGAGCCGCCTCCTCCAGAACAGGCAGGTGAAAGACCAGGGACTTCCCAGATGCCGTCGGCGTGGTGATGAGGACGTTTTCGCCCTTTCGCACCGCCTCGAGTCCCGCTACCTGATGCGTCCACAAACGCTGGATTCCCTGGTGGGCGAGGGCCCCGGCAATGGGCTCGGCCAGAGGAGGGCTCAGACTTCCGTACTGCGGTTCCACCGCCTCCAGATAGAGGGTGTCCACCAACTGATGCCCCAACCGACGGTCGGCGCGCAGCTTCTCGACCACCTGTTCCACCGAGAGGGCCATGGAGGGAGATCTTACCCCTCTGATGTGATAAACAGTCTGGTCATGAAGGTCTCGAACCCACGTCGCGTTGCGCTGGTCCTGGCGGCTTTCTTGCTCGCTACCCTATTCGACGGAAACGGCCACGTCAGTCTCGCAGGCGAGGCCCCCCCATCCACCGCTCTCGTTGTGCACGGTGGAGCCGGTACCATCGTCAAGGGACAGATGACGCCAGAGCTGGAGGAGCAGTTCCGGGCCAAGCTGAAAGCAGCACTGCTGGCCGGTCAGGCGATCCTGCAGGAGGGGGGCAGCAGCCTCGACACGGTAGAGGCGGTCCTCATGATCCTCGAGAACTCTCCCCTTTTCAACGCTGGCAAGGGAGCCGTATTCACCGCCGAGGGCCGAAACGAGATGGACGCGGCCATCATGGATGGTGCCAGCGGCAAGGCGGGAGCCGTCGCCTTCGTGACGCGGATCAAGAACCCCATCACCGCCGCCAGGGCCGTCATGGAACGCACCGAGCACGTCATGCTGGCCGGTGTCGGAGCCGACGCTTTCGCCGCCTCGCAGGGCCTGGAGCTGGCCGAGGCCGAGTACTTCTACACCGAGCGGCGATGGAATCAGCTGCAAGAGGCCAGGGAGAAAGAGGATGCTGCAGAGACAGGAAAAGTCTCGGAAGACAGCAAGGCACCCTACCTGGGAACGGTGGGCGCGCTGGCACTGGACCAGGACGGCAGGTTGGCGGCCGCCACCTCCACCGGCGGCATGACCAACAAACGCTACGGCCGCATCGGGGACACCCCCATCATCGGAGCGGGAACCTGGGCCGACCGACACTGCGCGGTCTCCGCCACCGGACATGGCGAGTACTTCATTCGTCTTGCCGTGGCTGCCGACATCTGCGCCCGAGCACGCTATCTCGACATCTCAGTCGAGGAGGCGGCCGCGACAGTGATCCACGAGATCCTGCCAGCCGCCGGTGGCACCGGTGGCGTCATCACCCTGGATGACCAGGGACAGATCTCCATGCCCTTCAACACGGAAGGCATGTACCGGGGTTTCGTGCGTTCGGATGGTGACCCCACCATCCAGATCTACAAGTAGAATCAACCTGGCTCAGAGACATCACGAGACCAGACGACAACGACAGGAGGACTACCATGCCCGTACGCAAAGCAAGTGCCGTCTGGAACGGCACCTTGAAGGAAGGCAACGGCACCATGAAGATGCAGAGCGGTGCCTACGAGGGAAAGTACTCTTTCGGCTCCCGCTTCGAAGAGGATCCCGGGACGAACCCCGAAGAGCTCATCGCCGCTGCCCATGCAGGCTGCTTCTCCATGGCTCTTTCCGGTGGTCTGACCAAGTCTGGCTTTTCTCCCGAACGAGTCGAGACTTCGGCCAAGGTTCATCTGGAAAAGGTCGGTGAGGGATTCAAGATCACCCGCATCCAGCTGACCTGCCAGGCGAGCATTCCCGAGATCGACGACGCGACCTTCCAGGAGCTCGCCGCCGGAGCCAAGGCCAACTGCCCGGTCTCGCAGGCACTGGCCGGCGTCGACATCTCGCTCGATGCACAGCTTGTGAGCTAGCGCCTCAGTCTTCCGTGCGCAGATAGGCCTCGGCCCGCAGCAGGGCACAGACCGACTTGCCGTCGCAGATCTCGCCCCGGTGAACCATCTCGATCGCTGCCGACAGGGGGTGGGACTCGACGGTCAGGACCTCATCGTCCTGTAGATCCTGCTGGGTAGGCCTGAGACCCCGACACAGGTAGAGCCAGATCTTCTCGTCGGTGAAACCGGGTGTAGTCCAGATCCAGCCGAGGGGTACCAACTCGGCTGGTTTCATACCCACTTCTTCCTCCAACTCGCGAGCCGCGCAGATCTCCGGCGCCTCTCCCGGATCGAGCTTGCCTGCAGGCACTTCGAGCAGCCAGCCACCGGTGGCATAGCGGTACTGCCGTACCAGCAACACATCGCCGGACTCGGTCAGGGGAACCATGGCTGCAGCTCCGGGGTGCCGGATCACCTCCAGCTCAGTGGTCTTGCCGTTCGGCATCCTTACCCGATCCACCGACAGATCGACGACACGGCCCTTGAAGATCGTTCGTCGGTTCAGGAGTTCGGCCTCATTCATCGATACCTCCTTGTCAGGTCCTGTGAGCCGCCTCTAGAGAATCCAGGCGTAGCCCACCTTGAAGAAGAACGTGCGATTGGTCTGGGTGAGGTCCACCTCCTCGAAGCCGAGGTGGTTGTCCGAGTAGCCGGCGAAGAGCACCGTTCGTGCATTCAGCTTGTAGGAGAACAACAGCTGTGTGAAGAGCGTCTCGGTCGTGGGCTCCACTTCGAAGGAGTAGAGATCGGGATCGCGTTCAAGATCTCGCCACTGGAAGATGCCGCGCACAAACGTCCGAACATTGAAATTGTAGATCAGCCTCACCTGGCTCAAGTTGGCTTCGAAAAGCCTGCCCCCTTCCACGTCCAGCTTCTGCAAGGTGTGGTCCAGCCGGATATTTATATGGCGACCGAGCTTCGCCTCGAGGCCGGGAATCAGCAGGGTCTCCTTGGCCGGTTGGTTGTTGGCCACGTCGATGCTGTCGCCCTTGACACCGTAAAACTCGAGCTTGACGGCTCCACTCGGCTGGAATTCCAGGCCAAATTCCCCCCCCTCGAGATCTTCGTATAGGACGCCCTCGTAGTACTGCTTACCTCGACTGAAGGAACCGTGGACGATGGACTGTAGCGGACCAAAGAGTCGCCCAATAATCTCGAACTCTTCGTCCGTGAGCTGACCCTCATGGTCCTCTGTTCGTTCACCCCTGACAATCACATCCCAGCGGTCGTACCAGTCATCTTCCTCCGGGGCCCAGAATCGACGCATGATGAAGGCGTCAGCCTCTTTGGTGTCGACTCGAGGCACGAAGCCGCTGTCGAGACGGAATCCGGGCCCAAAGTCCACATACTCGAACTGCCAGAACCACTTGTTGGAATCATGGGTGTAGGACAGCCCCATGGCATCGTCTGTGAAGGCTTCCAACGGCTGACCGAATTCCTCCGCTACCGTGTCGGCGTATCGGGTGTCCGAGTAGAGGTACTGGAACTCGACCGTATCCTTGTCACCGATCCGGAACAGTCCATCGATACCACCCACCCGGTTGTGGTATTCGTTCTCACCTTCCCTTCCGGTGTAGATGACCCCGAGTGAGGAGTTGGCTCCGACATCCCTGCGGTAGCGCAAGACACCGCTGGTCACCGGCTCGTCCAGAAGCGTCCCATTCGTTCTTTGATTGGAGGGAAAGAACAAGCCGTTGACCGTGTCCTGCGCCGCGAAAACGCCGATGGCGTTCCTGTTCTGCTTACCTGTGAGCTTCAGGCCCCAGTCGGGGGCGTGCACCGTCCGGGTGTGTACGGAGTTGATGGGGGTCGAGAAGACGTCGATGCCTTCGAGAAAGAAGGGCCTCTTCTCCTCGAAGAAGAGGGCGAAACGCTGGTTGACGGCCAGTTGCGCCACGTCGGCCTCGACCTGTGAGAAGTCGGGATTGATCGTACCTGTCAGCACCAGGCTCGGTGTAATTCCCCAACGCGCCGTGATTCCCACTTCGACATCACCCTCACCATCCTCCAGTGGACCATCGGGAAACTCATCCAGCTCATCGGTACGTGAAGCCGTCAGGGTGGGGTCGAATTCCAGGTTGCGACCGGGCTTCAGTCCTTGTAAGCCCGTGACCTTGTTGAACTGACAGATCACACAGCTCAAGTTTCGGTCTCTGCCGGCGTTGTTCATCCGATGCCGACTGCTTCGGGGGTAGGACCTGCCGACGTCGATGCCCCAGGTCTGGACTTCTTGTGTGGATTGGAAGCGAAGCTGGTTGAAGGGAAAGGCGACCTCCACTTCATAGCCCTCGGCCGTGATCCGTCCTTTCGAATCCCAGATCATGTCCCAAGACCAGTCTTCGATCCCCTCCACCTCACTGCTGAAGGCATCGGCTTGGACGCCAAGAGGATTGATCCGAAACTGAAAAGCTCTTCGCCCAGCGTTGAAAGTATCCAACTGGACGATGACGTAATCGTCTTGGACGAAGGTGTGGATCTGGTCGCGATCCATCAGATGCGCCCGAATCTGCTTTGGATTAGGGTCGAAGGCACGAAAGGCGACGTAGAG
>JAUVRX010000047.1 GCA_030597375.1 Acidobacteriota bacterium | reverse complement strand
TTGACCACCACCACGGTGCGGTCGTCTTCTGCAGGCTCCTCACCACAGAACACTTCGAGGCTCTCGAAGATCGCCTGTATGACCTCTCCGGCCGATTCGCCCTGGTGCTCTCTGGCGGTGTCCATGAGACGCCTGAGCCCATACTCCTCGAGCTTGCCTGTCGTTCCTCGCCCCATCGCCTCGATGATGCCGTCTGTGTAGAGCACCAGCAGATCTCCGGGACGAATCTTGACGAACCCTCGCTCGTAGGTGGCGTCCGGGATCGGCCCGAGAACGATTCCCCCTCTCTCCAGGAGCTTCTCGCCGCCGTCGGCGGCCAAACGGAAGGGGGCCGGATGCCCGCAATTGACATAGACGAAATTGCCACTTCTTTCCAGCTCGCCGTAAACCATGGAGACGAACCGACTGGTCAGGGTGCTCAGATGGATGATCTCGTTGAGACGCTCCACCGTCCGCACGATCTTGTAGTCGCGGGACAGACCCATGCGCAGGCCCATATAGATGTCCCGCACCTGCAGTGCCGCCGGCAACCCGTGTCCCGAGACGTCGGCGATGGCCAACCCCATGATCTTGTCGGTCATGGAGATGAAGTCGAAGTGGTCGCCGCCGACGGTCTCCAGGGGGACACTGCGCCCACAGATGTCGAAGCCGGCGAAATTGGGGTTGCCCCTGGGGAGAATCGAAGCCTGGATCCGGCGCGCTTCCCGCAGGGCATCTGCCATTCGCTCCTGCCGGATCTTCTGATTGATGCTGTGACGCAGGATGCCGAGGGAGAAGAGTATGCTGCTCTTGTCGTAGCCCGGTGCGACGTTGAACGAGAGAATGTAGTCCTGGTCGCCGACTTCGATGGCGACGAACTGCTGCACACCGAGCTCCGCTTCCAGATCCCGATCCAGCAGCGGGTCATCCTCTTCCATGTAGAGGGTCCGTTTCTGGATCAGCGAGCGGACCGGTCCATAGTCGACCGGGACACTCAATCCCTCGGCAACCTCCTTGGCATCTCCGAAGGTACCCTCGAGGACGAACTCATCGCCCTCCCGCCGGTAGATCCGACCGCCGTAGAGCCCCAATTGATCCCTGAACTGGGCAATCACGGCATCCGCCACCATGCGAACGGTCGCCGCCACATCGTCGGCATCCTCGATGGCCTCCACCAGCTGTTCCACGTTCTTGATCAGACGCCTGTAATCAACCGTCTTGGAATCGTTCGATGTCACTGGAGTCTCTCCTGACTCTTGCGGGTTTCAGCCCTGATCTACCAGCACGCGCAAGATCCGATCCTGGGCCTTCACGGCTCCCCAGTTGCCGGTCGTCCGGTTGCAGAGTATGGAGAAGGCATAGAGCTTCCCGGAGCTTGCCTTGGCGTACCCCGAAAGGGTCGAAACCCCATTCAGGCCGCCGGTCTTGGCGAAGATGTTGCCACGGTAGGGCTCATCCGCCAAGCGGTTCTCCCAATGCAGACCTTCCTCACCGCTGTAGGGCAGTGTGAGAAGAAACTCCCTGCCGTTCGGATGATCGAACATGTAGCGCAGGACCTTCGTGAGCTGACGAGCCGTGAACTTGTTGTCCCGGCTCATACCGGAGCCATCGGCGAGTCGATACTCGCCTTCCTGGATCCCCACTCTCTCGAGGAATTCTTCGATCACCTGGCGCCCGGCCTGCCAGCTGCCACTACCGCACAGCTGCGCCCCCATGGCCTTCAAGAGACTCTCGGCGTAGAAGTTCTGACTCCTCTTGTTGATCACCTCGACGGTGGTCATCATGTCGGATCGGTGACCGGTAACCCAGCTCCACTGACCGGAGGGCAACCGCATGCTGGGTCGCAGCCCACCGAGCAACTCCACACCCTCCTCTTCGAAGGCCGCCTTGAGAGCCACCCCGAAATAGTGGACAGGGTCCGGCACCGTGATCCAGCTCTCCACCGGGACCGCACGCCTGTACACCGAGCCGGAGATCATGAGCACATCACTGCCATTGCGTCGATCGATCACGACTTTGTGCCGCCTGGAGGAGTCCACCGTTCTGGCTCTGTTTTCCACCCGCAGAACACCCAGATCGGGAATCAACTCGACTCGGGCCGCGTCTCCTGGCGCGCTTCCAGGCGACACTCGCACCAGAACGCAATTGTCACTGAACGACAGGGCTGCTACAGGTGCCTCGTACCACCGGTGCAGCTGGTCCCGGGGCCAGTCCGGATGTACCAAAGGAGGCTCGAACAGACCGGTCACGAGGAAGAGATCGCCTTCGATCCTGTCGACCCCCAGTCGCTTGAACTCCTTTGCCCATTGTCGGAAGACCACCAGGGGGTCGCCGCCGTAGTGGCGGCCGGAGATGTTGGGATCTCCTCCACCCAGAACGGCCACATCTCCCCGCAGCCCTCCATCGCTGAGCTCGCCGCGCCACAGGACATTGGTCTCGAAGAAGAACGCCGGCCCCAGGGTGTCGAAGGCAGCCGCCGTGGTGAGAAGCTTGGTGTTCGAGGCGATGATTCGCAGCTGATCGGCGTTGTAGGAGTAGATCTCCTCGCCCGAGGCAATCTCCAGGATATGTACGCTCAGGGCCGATGACACCTGCTTGGCGGCTCTGACTGACTCGTTGAGTCCAGCCCGAAGATCTCCCAGCGCGGTCGGGGTCAGTGCCGCCTGGAGAAGCAGCATCGAGACCGCCACCCGGCAGGCCCATCGAGCCTTCGAAAACCTCTGTAGCTCTGTATGCATTCCTTCTTTCCCGTCTGCAAACCGACTCATGCAGTCAGGAGGGTATCTCCCGCGGAACCACTTCGCTATGAAAGGGACGACTCAGACAGGCAAGAGGTGAGACTACTGCCCGCTTCCCTTGAGATATCGATAGAAATCGCCATCGGTAGACAGCAGCAACAGCGTCTCTGGATCGAAGGTGGCCTCGTAGGTCTCCATGGTCTTGAGGAACTCGTAGAAGCGGCGGGAATCGGCCGACTGGTCGTAGGCCTGGGCATAGATATCCGTCGCCTCGGCGTCGGCTCGGCCACGGATACCCTCGGCTTCCCGGTAGGCCTCGGATTGGATTCGCTTGAGCTCGCGCTCCATGTCGCCCAGGATCTTGGCCCTCTCGCCCTGCCCCTCGGATCGGAAACGTTCGGCGATCCGGCTGCGCTCGGAGGTCATCCGCCGATAGACATCCTGCAGAACCTGCTCGCCATAGTTGATGCGCTTGAACTGTACATCGAGCACTTCGATGCCGAGGTCTGAGGTTCTCTCCCGTCCGGCCACAAGCACCTGCTCTCTGATGGCCTCCCTGCCCTCGGCGATCTCCTCCAGGCCGACCGTGAGCTCGGGCATGGACTCGTCCACCTCCGGAACCCGATTGGTGGACCGGATGACCTGCAGCAGCGCGTGCTTGGCGATGGCGTTCCGGGTCTCACCGTCCAGGATGTCATCGAGTCGGGACTGGGCTCCCATCTCGTTTCGCAGGCGTTGGAAGAACAACAGTGGATCGCTGATCCGCCAACGAGCGTAGCCATCGACCAGGATGAAGACCTTGTCCCTGGTGGGCAGCTCGGCGACGTCACCTTCCCATTCCAGGAATCGTTTGTCGAAGCGATGCAGCTTCTGGATGAAGGGAATCTTGAACTTCAGACCAGGAGTGACGATGGGATCCCCCACCGGTTGACCGAACTGGGTGATGATCACCTGCTCCCACTCGTTGACGACGAAAGCGGCGCTGGCGAACACCACCAGCAGCAGCACCAGAATCACGACAGGGGCCAGGCGTGTCATTGGTCACCTCCCTGCAGTCGAGCCGTACCATCCAGATTCATCAGTGGCAGCACCCCCTCGAGCTTATCGTCCAGGATCACCTTGCGACCGGCCCGAGGCAGTATCTTTTCCATGGTCTCCAGATAGATCCGAGTCCGGGTGACCTCTGGAGCCTTGCGATACTCGGAATACAGGGAGTTGAAGCGTGACGCGTCGCCCTGCGAGCGGTTCACACGATCCAGGGCGTACCCTTCAGCCTGTTGAATCGTCTGACGGGCCTCACCCTTGGCTCGCGGAACCACCTTGTTGTATTCCGACTGCGCCTCGTTGATCAGGCGCTCGCGCTCCTGCTCCGATTGGTTCACCTCGTTGAAAGAGGGCTTGACCGGATCGGGAGGATTGACGTCCTGAAGCACGACCTGCTCTACCCTGATGCCGGTTTCGTATTGGTCGGCGAGAAGCTGCAGATCAACCTTCACCAGAGCCTCGATCTCCTGGCGACCGACCGTCAACACTTCGTTGACAGTCCGGTCACCCACGACTTTGCGCATCACCGCTTCGTTGAGATCGCGGAAGGTCTCCTCCACCTCTCGCACCCGGAAGAGGTACTTGTACGGATCGACGACCCTGTACTGCACCACCCATTCGACCACCACCGCGTTGAGATCACCGGTCAGCATGCCCGACTCGTTCTGCAGACCCGCCGTGGTGAACTGGCTCCGCACGCCGGCCTCGAGGGTCCGGAAGCCGAACTCCTGCTTGAGCTGGCGTTGAACGGCGACCTTGAACACCTTGTCGACGCCTAACGGAATCTTGAAGTGGAGACCGGGATCGGTAAGGCTGATGAACTTGCCGAGTCGGACAACCACTCCGACCTCCTCCGGCTCCACGGTGTAGACGCTCGAGGAGAGAGCGATCAAAACGATGACTGCGATCACGACAACTCGGATCCCCCCTGCCGGAAGCTTCGGTAGCTTCGGGATCTTGGGGAATTCGACGACAGTTTTTCCGGGTCCGTCGCTCATAGGCATAACAGAATCAGCGTAACCCATGACACCGCCGATAGCAACTGCGACCGAGCGCTTATACTGCGCCCATGCCACCGCGCTTCGACTCCTCGAATCTGACCCTGGAGCTCTCGGTAGGCGACCTGGTGGACGCCTCTCTCGCCCGCCACCTGGGGTTCGCGAACCGAGGCGGTCACGAGCGTCTCTGGCTAGGCCAGGCGATCCACAGTCGCTATCAGGAAGCGGCACTGGAGGCGGACCCCGCCTACCAGCGAGAGGTGCCTGTGTCGGCAGCCTTCTCCCATCGCGGCTGGCAGATCACCATCCACGGTCGGATCGATGGGCTCCGAAGAGATCCCGAAGACACCATGGTCGTCGAGGAGATCAAATCTCTACGCCGAGGCTCACGACCGTCGGCCGCCCTGCGAGAGATCTACGCCAAGCAGGCCCTGCTGTATGCCTGGATCCTGCAGCGTGGAGGTGAATCGAAGGTCGCCGCCGAGCTGGTGTGGATCGAGATCGGCACCGAGAACATCGAGCGCCAACCTCTGGACTTCAGCTTCGCGGCGATGGACGGCGCCGTTCGGAAGCGAATCAACTCGCTCCTCAGGGAGTTCGATTCACAGAAAGCGGCTTTGACGCGGCGTCGCGTCGCCGCCGAGAGGCTGACCTTCCCCTATTCGGCGGTTCGTCCGGGACAGGAGTCCATCCTGGAGTCCGTGGAGCAGGCACTTCTCCAGGGCGACCACCTCCTGGTCGAGGCCCCGACTGGAATCGGCAAGACCGTGGCGGCCCTTCTGCCGGCCCTGCGATACGCGCTGGCCAGCGACAAGAAGATCTTCGTGCTGACCGCCAAGACGCTGCAGCAGGAGATGGCCACCCAGGTCCTCAAGCTCCTCACCCGTGACGACAACGCATTCCACTCCCTGCGGCTGCGCGCCAAGGCCAAGATGTGCCCCAACGACCAACTGCTCTGCCACGAGGAGTACTGTCGCTTTGCCAAGGAGTACTACTCCAAGATCCATGGGTCGGGTCTGGTGCCCGAGCTTCTGGAAGAGAGCGGCGTTCTGCTTCCCGACCGGATCTTCGATGTGGCGAGCCGCGTGGAAGTGTGCCCCTTCGAGGTCAGTCTCGAATTGACCTCGAAGGTTCAGGTCGTCGTCTGTGATTACAACTACGCCTTCGACCCCTATGTGGGCTTGAGCGAGTTCCACGCCGAAAACGATCTGAGCAATGTCATCCTCCTGATCGACGAGATCCACAACCTCGTCGGTCGCGGCCGGGACTACTACAGCCCCTCACTCTCCTCCCAGCAGGGGCGCAACGCCTTCGAAGCCATGCGGAAGGGCTCCGAAGCGGTCCACCGTAGAGCAGCCGATCTCTGCGGCGAGCTCGCCAACCTCATCGACCGTACCGTCGAAGGAGCCATGGAGGAGGTGCCTGGACGGGCGAAGGCTGTTGAAGCCGTGTTGCCCGAGGCCGATCTGTGGGCCCTGCGCCCCGCCTTCGACGAGACCTTCATCGACTATCTGGAGCACCGCAAGAAGACGTCGAGCTTCCGGCCCGACGATCCATTCGTGGATCTCTACTTCGCCCAACTGCGGTTCCTCGATGGCCTCCTGGTGTCGACGGGTGAGGCCTTCAGTCACTGTGTCGAAGCCACCCCAGAAGGAGGCGCCCTCAGGGTTCTCTGCAAGGACCCGAGTGCCTTTCTGGGTCAGGTACTGAATCGGACCCACTCTGCCATCGGTCTCTCGGCGACCCTGTCTCCCAGCGAGTTCTATCGGGACCTCCTGGGCTTCGATCCGGAGCGCACCAGCACCCTGTCGGTGCCGAGTCCCTTTCCTCCGCAGAATCGCCGCCTGGTGATCGACGACAGTGTGGCCACCCTGTGGCGAAAGCGGCCCGAGAACTACCCTCGAATCGCCGAGCGGCTGGCGGCATTCGCCGAGGCGGTGCCCGGCAACTGCCTGGCTCTATTTCCCAGCTACAAGTTCCTGAACGAAGTGGCCCGCCTACTCGATCTGCGTCACAAGCGGATGATCATCCAACGATCCGCAGGTACCGACCAGGAGAGAGACGAGATCCTCGAGAGTCTGCGCTCGGCCCTGGCGGGCGACGTCCTGCTCATGGCTGTGGCCGGTGGGGTGTTCGCCGAGGGAGTGGACTATCCGGGAGAGATGCTCAAGGCCGTGGCGATCGTCGGCCCCTGCCTCCCAGCAGTCAGTCTCGAGCAGGAGCTCCTGAGGCGTTACTACGACGATCGATTCGAGCGCGGCTTCGAGTACGCGTTCGTGGTTCCGGGAATGACGAGGGTCGTACAGGCCGCCGGTCGCCTGATCCGATCGGCGGAGGACACCGGGGTCATCGCGCTCCTCGACGAGCGGTTCCTGACCTCGCCCTATCGAGATCACCTTCCCGCCGATTGGCTCCCCCAGGAGGGACCCGAGGGCCTGACCGGGTCGCCTGGACAAGCGGCCAAAGAGTTCTTCTCCGCTCGATCCGCCCGTTCCGCATCTACGGGTCCGAATTCTTGACCCGAAGATCCTCTCTGTAACGTCTCGAGGCCACGAAAGACCAAGGGATCGGGAGGGTTGTTCCCCCTTCTCCCTCATCCCTCCTTCGTGGCCCCGCTCAGGCGGGGCCACATCTTTTCGGCCCCAGGGCCACCACCCACCCATCCTGCCCCTTGGGGCCTTGGCCTGGGGGTTGAGGCGGTCGGGCGTTCCTTCCGACCGATCTTTGAGGGCTTGAGGCAATAAGGGATGTAGGGGAAGGGCTTGTCCGATCTTGGCGGCAGCATTGCCAGCCCAACCTCCAAAAAGCACCATTTAGCACCCAAAATGTACAACTCAGAGGCCAAAGTGACAAACGACCTCGGGCCAGCAGACATCGGACGGACCTCCAGTCCACAACCTGATTGGATAGAAAAACGAGCGGCCAGCAGAAACGCCGGCCGCTCTAGAAAATCACTGCCTCAGGGCCTCAAAGGTCGGCCAGGACAACGTCTGGCCGCCCCAACCCCCAGGCCCTCAAAGATCGTCCGAGCCGCAGGCCCGGACGCCTCAACCCTAAAGGCCCGTCCCGTAGGGACACCGGCCGCAGCCTCCTACCACCAGCTGTAGCCGATGCCGAAGAAACCCTGTACCGGGTCGACGGTGAGATGGTAGATGCCGCCGTCTCCCTCCAACGCCAGGAACATGTACCTGAACTGGACCGACCCAAACCAGGACGTGTTTTGCCCGAAGGGAATATCCACGCCCGCATTCAGACCCCAGGACAGCTCGTCGTCATACTTCACCTGGTAGTCATAGTCCACCTCGCTGAAGTTGAAGGTCGATGAGCTGTAGCCCACCCAGGACACCAACAACCCAGCGTAGGGGTCGACACGACCGTTCGGCAGGAAGTGGTAGTTGCTTCCCAGGTTGATCTGCCTCAGATCGACCCTGTCGTTGGAATACGCCGTCAGATTACCTTGCTCCAACTTCAGATTGGTCTTCATGTTGTCGAAGGTGAGGCCGGCCCAGACACCGATGTTCGGTCGGAACAGGTACTCGATCTCGCCGTTGAAACCATTGCCGCCATCTGCCCAGAACTCCGTGAAGACGGGCGGGGTCTCGCCGATGGGATTCTCCACACGCAGGGTGTCCGAGCTCGGCCAGACATGCACGAGGTGGCCGCGCGCGATCCAGTTGTCATACTCGTCTTGCCCCCAGGCTGCGGCGACGCCTACCAGCTGCAGCGCCATCAAGGCCACGCCCATTGTCATTGCGTACTTCATCTTCCTGAAACGATTCATCGAATTCTCCTTGTCTATTCCCACATTTCTATGCAAAGTTCGCGCAGACTATCAGGCATCTACGCCCCCACACCACCCCGGCCGGCAGGGGCGCCGGCCGCTTCAAGATATCGGGCTACGGGCGTCGGTCTCTCGAGGATCGGCGGGGACCTTCCGGCCGTCGGTGGCCGGGTCGGCCCTGCCTATGGATCCGCTCCAGGAACACCAGATAGCGGCTCTCCTGCTCGGGATTCAGAATCTCACGGCTCTTCAGGACGTTGTCGACAAAGACGCGATCCAATCGCGAATAGGCCTGGCCCATCTCCTCGATCAGCCCGTCCACCACGGCCCGGTCCGGAGTCTCTCCCGTCAACTCTCGTCGTAGCTCCAATCGCAGGTTCTCCAACTCTTCGCGGCTCTCCTTCATTCGCTGAAAGAAGTCCGTCTGAATCTGGATGAAGGCGTCGCGTTTCTCACCCTCGAGACCGAGGCGATCGGCGGCTCGCCCGACCGGCGGCCCCTCTTCCCTCGGCCCTCGATCCCAAGGAGCGGGCTCGCGCAGGCGATGGGTACCGATCGTGGCCAGAACGCCGAGATTGACGCCGACAGACAGCAACAGGGCGATCCACAGCCAGATCGGTTTCATCGCAGGTCCTCCTGCATGAGGTCGTCAGACGACACGCCCAGCGTTTCCCAGTAGACCTCGGCTTGTGTGAGCTCTACGGCGTTCCAAGCAGTCCAGTCCTCCGATTCCGATGGGCTTGCCAACAAGGCGCCTACAAGAACGCCGCCCGCCAGGGCTACTGCAGCAGTCGCCCGGGTCCAAAGGGGGGTGGAACGACCCAGGCCCGCAGCTTCCACCGAAGGCCCACTCACAGCCTGGCGGACGACGCGACTCGTGAAACTCGGATGCACCGATTGAAGTGGCGGGGGATCGAGGGCCTCCCAACGCTCCTGCAACGAGGTGAATGCCCGCCGCAAATCGCCCTCCCTCTCGAGGCGGTGCCGCAATTTCCGCTCATCCGTTTCGGAGAGCTCGCCAGCCAGCAGCCGGATCAGTTGTTTTTCCGTTGTTCGATCCATCGTCGTTGCCCTTATCCAGTAACCCCTGAGGTGGCAGATTCCTGCGCCCCCTGGAGACGGCGCATCGCCCGAAACAGGCGGCTTTCGACCGCCCCTTCCGAGATCCCCAGAATCTCGCCGATCTGCCGATAGGGCAGACCCTCGAATCGAGCCAGGATCAAAACGACCCGCTGGTTCTCTGGCAATGCCTCGATCTCCTGGCGTGTTTTCCGCCAGCGACGCCTGCTCTCGAGTGTGGCGAGGGCGTCCGGCGCTTCATCCACCGGGTCCAGGCTTGGGGCCTTACCTTCGGGGTCGGGAGTCAGAGACAGGAACTGAGCCAGCTTTCGACGGCGGATCCGGTTGAGGCAGTGATTGGTGGCCACACGATACATCCAGGTGAAGAGCTCGCCTTTCGGCTGTAGGGAGCCCGCCTTGTTGTAGGTCTTGAGGAAGACCTCCTGGGCGGCGTCCAGCGCCTCCTCGCGGTCACCGAGCAACCGCTGGCAGAGTCCAACCAGACGATCCTGGTGTCGCTCCACCAGCTGCCTGAAGGCATCCTCGTCCCCTTCGGCAGTCAGCGACAGCAACCGCCAGTCCGAATCGCTGGTCTCATTCTCGCGACCGATCGGCATCACCACATTCATGGAACCCACCGGGAAGCCAAAACCCGCGCGCCCCCCCATACTTCTACCATGGGCTAGTGGACTGTAACGCTCGACCGGATAGTGGATGTGCGAGTCATCGGGTTCGAGATCAAGGAGCGCAGACGCAGGCATAGCGGGACTATGTCGAGGAGGCGCAACGCCGAGATCGGGCCCGAGGGCCGCTCAGCCGCTAACCGTTCGAGCGTTACAGTCCACTAGGAGCTTGCTGAAAAACCCTCGATCGGGCACGATGCGGTAACCGACTTGGGAGAGATCGATGCGAGGATCGGAGGGCGGTCAGGGGTCGATGTTCAGTTACGTCGACCTGGAGCAACGGATTCCGCATCCCACGCTGTGGTCGACGAGTATGCCCGAAAGTGTACTGCACTCCACTGTGGCCTCCTCCGAGGCCGTATTGACCCCGTCGTCCCGAGATCATCATTCCGCCGCGAGCGCGCCGCCCTGGTCAAACGCCTGGTCACCGCGGGGGATCGTCCACGGCCAGCTGGCTTCGCTGCGGCTGTCTCGGCGGAGGGAGCTCCCGAGTAGTCCCTGGCTGTGATAGAACTCCCGATAGGAACCGATGGTGCAGAGCCCGAAGATCTTCATCCAGCAGAAATTACGAGAGGACCTCGAGCGACAGGGCTACGCCTGTTTCAAGGGTGCAAACCTGTCCATCCCGCAAGACTTGCGGCGGGAGCTAGACTTGCTCGTGCGAGATTACGAGGATCTGCCACCGGATCAGCACTGCGAGGGTGGCAATCGGTACCGAAGGCACTCGCGTTACGTTCTGCTGCCTTGGCTCAACCTACTCGAGCCGCGGCCGGTATCACACTACCTCCAGAGCCGCGATCTGAACCCCAAGGACGGGGGCGTGATTCGCATCTTCGCGAGACTGGGTGAGGCGCTGGAGGCTAACGCCTTTCTGCGGGAGCTGATCTTCTTCGATTTCATTAACGCGCCATTCGACGAAGCAGTCTGGTCGACACCGGTGGATGTCGGCGTCCACGCGATTCGATGCGTGGCGCGGCCGGGTCTACCCGGCATCTCGTCGCCGAACAGGCTCCACAAGGATGGCGAACCGTTCACCTTCGTCCACCTGATCGGGCGCCACGGAATCACGGGCGGCAAGAACCTGGTGACCGATAACGCTAAGAAGCTACTGGTGAGCTTGACGCTCACTGAGCGTCTCGACACGGTCGCAGTCTCGGATAAGGACGGTTACCATCAGGTGAAACCTATCGAAGTGGCTCCCGGTCACTCTGAGGGTTATCGCGATGTGCTGTTGATTGACTTCACGCCGATGGCGCCAGTGACCCTCGAGGCTCCGGCGCTATGCAAGGAGTCATCGTAGAGACATGGTCGACACCGACCAGGATCCGGGCCCGCGGGCGTTGCGCCTCGCGAAAGCCGCAGGCCTGGGATTCGGCCTCGACGTCTCGGAGGCAAGACTCCTCCGCGTGCGCAGTGCTGTCCATGTCGAGCTGCCACTCGCCAACGTCGTAGCACGGGTCGAGGCGGTGGGGGCCGAGCGCTCGGCAGAGCGCCAGGTGCGAATCGCCCGGCTGCTCGCCGAGAGGCGGGCGCCGGTTGCGCGACTGGTGCAGCCCGAGCGCCAACCTCACTTCGTGGAGGACGGTGCCGTGACGCTCTGGCGGCGACTCGAGCCGGTCGCCGACCCCGACTTCCGAGCCCTCGGTCAAGCGGTGCGCGCGGTCCATGATGCAACTCGGAGCTCGTTGCCGCCCGACCTACCCGTGTGTGATCCACTCACCACGGTGCGCCGCGATCTCGACTGGCCGTCGCCCTGGCTCGGGACAATAGAGTCGAAAGAGTTGCACTGCCGCGCCGACAGACTCACGGCGGCATGGCAAGTGGCGGTCCGCGAGGACCCGCTAGGGCCGGTCATTGTTCACGGTGACCCCCACCAGGACAACGCCATCGTGACCGACGATGGCTTGATCCTGATCGACCTCGAGGACGCCGGCAAAGGCCCGGCAAGCTGGGACTTCGCGGCGCTCAAGGTGGGGGTCGAACGCTACGGCCTGGGACCCGACGACTACCGCTCGTTCATCGCCGGCTACGGGTCCGAGCCCGGCGCCTGGGAGGGGCACGCCGTCTTGTGCCAGGTCTACGAACTGCTGGTCGCATCATGGGCGATGCGGTGCAGCGCAGACTCGCCCCAGATGGCCCACGAGGCCTCGATACGCGTCGCCAGCGTGCTCGGTCGAGGCGAAGAGAAGTGGAAGATGCTGTAGGCCAAAGCTGCCCGGCAGGGCTTGAAGCCCGCTAGGAGCTTGCTGGAAAACCCTCGATCGGGCACGATGCGGTAACCGACTTGGGAGAGATCGATGCGCTCTACGCCTCGTGTGGTCGTCCCTCGATTCCACCGGAGCGGTTGCTGCGGGCTCTTCTGATCCAGGTGCTCTTCAGCGTGCGCAGTGAGCGCCAGCTGATCGAGCAGCTCGAGTACAACCTTCTGTTTCGCTGGTTCGTCGGCCTGGGAATCGACGACCCGGTGTGGAATCCGACGACGTTCTGCAAAAACCGTGACCGACTGCTCCAGGGTGACATCGCCGAAGAGTTCTTTGCCGCGGTGCTGACGCAGGCCGAGGAGAGGAAGCTCTTGTCGCCGGACCACTTCAGCGTCGACGGCACGCTGATCGAGGCGTGGGCTTCGCACAAGAGCTTTCGACCGAAGGACGGGGACACGAAACCACCAGACGGCAGGGTGGACTTCCGGGGGCAGAAGCGCTCGAACGAGACGCACGCCTCGACGACGGACCCCGAGTCGCGCCTGTCGCGCAAGGGCCTCGGCAAGGAAGCCAAGCTCTCCTACCGCGGCAACATTCTGGTCGAGAACCGCCACGGAATGATCGTCAACACCCAGGTCGACATCGTGACCGGCAACGGCGAGACGATGGCAGCGCTGACCATGCTGGAGCAGCTCCCGGGCAACCACCGCGTTACGGTGGGCGCGGACAAGGGCTACGACAATCAGGACTTCGTCGAGTGCTCGCGGGACCTCAATGCGACACCACACGTGGCGCAGAGCACCAAGAACCGCAGGAGCCGGATCGATGGCCGCACCACTCGCCATCGCGGCTACGCGATCAGCCTGGAGAAGAGACCGCGAGTCGAGGCGCCCCTCGGTTGGCTCAAGCAGTACGGGCTGCAACGCCGGCCGATGTTTCGTGGTGTACGGCGCATCGGCTGGGCTTTCACCTTTGCGGCGGCGGCCTTCAATCTGCTCCGAATGGCCAATCTGAGTGCTCCGACATGACGAGTCCCTCCATGAAACCCCATTCGAACCGCTCGAATCGCCCGCGAGGGTCGATCACGGGACTGACGTCACCGTCGATAGCCAACCGCAACCCACTCGACGCGTCAGTCCAACTCCAGGCCACACTCTCTCGACCAGTTGGGCGCCACGATTCAGCGCCGAGCGGCTTTTTTTCAGCAAGCTCCTAGGAGGCGGGTCAGTCCGAATCGCGGCTGAGCTGTCGGAGACGGTACTTGTCCAGATGCCCCTCGACGAGCCGATGGACGCCGATGCGCTGCAGCTCCGAGCTCAGGACCAGGATCTGATTGGGGCTCAGAGGGTGCTCCTTGTAGATCACCTGCAACACCTTCTTGAGGGCGGCGTCGAGCTCGGGATCGAAGCCGGGGGTCGAGTCCTGCTCTCGTCGCTCAGGCACGGCTCTCGGCGGACTCGTGCATCTGCTCCGGCTCGTAGTCGTAGAGCAACGAACGGATGGTCAGGTTGGGAGCCACCTCGATACCCTCGTCGTAGGACCACATATCGATGGTCTCCCAGGGGCAATAGCGGGCACAGAGCTGGCAGCCGATACAGCGCTCGAGATCCACTTCGACCAGCTTCATGAAGTCGGGGTGCTCCGGACCGGCGACGATCTCGATGCAGTCCACGGGACAGAAGGCGAGACAGGCCTCACAGCCTGTGCAGCCAGTCTGATCGATGACCGCAACCTGCTTCGGGGCACGGGCTCGGGGAGGTTTGTCGACCTCGACCCTGTAGGGATAGGGAAATGTCTCAGCCATTCTCTACCGACTCCTGCAAGCGCTACAGTTGTGAACTCCGGGCTCGAGTTGCCGCACTCTACCAGAAGGTGCTCCCCCGTGTGATGAGTCGGCGGACACCCCGACAGCCGAATCCACAACCCAGTGCACCGCCCCTCATGGCACAATCAACCCGATGCTGGCTTCACGGATCGCCCGGTATGTCTCCGATTCGGCGACTGGGGACTTCGAAGAGCTGTCCCTGGAGGCCTTCGCCTTCCAGTTCGAGCGGATCGAGCCTCTTCGTCGGCTCTGCCGGAAGCAGAATGCCATCCCCGGCAGTGTCCAGCACTGGAGCGACGTCCCATTGGTGCCTGCACTGGCCTTCAGGACACTCGAACTGGCGTCGGCACCGGCCCAGGAGACCTTTCGCAGCAGCGGCACCTCCGGGGGCCGACGAAGCG
>JAUVRX010000051.1 GCA_030597375.1 Acidobacteriota bacterium | reverse complement strand
GGCGTGCCGGTCCCCTCTTCGGTGACGGTTCCGGTGATCGCTCCCGTGCCGAGGGGTGCTGCGGCCGTGAGATTCGAGGCGGCTCCCCGAGCTCTGAGGCTGTGCAACGCGTAACGGGAATTCGCGGACTGCCGCTGCAATCCCCGGTTCTCAGCCCGGAGACTGTGGAATCGATCCGAGACCTCCGCTTCGGACAGACTCTCCCAGTCGCGCGCCAGTCCGAGGAGGCGCCGTTCGATCCTGTCGAGGTGTTTTCGATGCAAATCGACAGCGCCGAATCGTGGATGGGAGGGCCCTTGCGAGAAGGGGTGAGTCCCAGTGTCTCTTTCTAGTTCCTCGATTTGCCGAGCCGTCAGCTCGAGTTCCGAGCGCAGGATCTCGAGCCGAGGATCCACGGCTGTCGCGGGGATGGATGCCCCCTCCTCAACCCCCGCAGCGGTGGCTGGAAGTGGGAGTGCAGCGAACGCCAGAAGAGTGATGCCAAGCAGGAGAGCAAGCAGAGCCACCTTGCGCATGTCGAACCTCCTCTGCCTGCGCGAACGGGATCGCTGCCGTACTGGCAGATTCTGTGACGTGCCGAGTGCTTCTGCGGTGGCGGATAGGGAGGCTTGGCCCTCTACCGGCCAGTCCCGTGGCGCAACAGGCTTGTCAAGACCTCTTCGAGGGTACGGATACCCGGCAGGCCCCGGCAATACCCGTCCGAGGGGGTAGTGGTCCTACCCGAACAGGTAGGTGGCGCTGAGCCCGGGTAGAGTTGGTTTCTAGCGGCCTGGAGAGGCCTGGTCTTTGCCGTGGGAATGCACGATCTCCAGGATCTCCTCCTCGGTGAGGACCCGGGAGGATTTCTTGGCTGCTTGCAGAACCGCCTGAGCCACTTCGTGGGAAGGGTCGAGTCCACGAGAGGACAGGTAGTACTGGACGTTGGACATACCCGACATGTGGCCGATCTCGATCTCCTGCTCCCGCCCGATCCAACTGGCCGGCACCCCCGAGTACACTCGGTCGGCCAGCCACGCGTCGCCCTTCTTATGGGCCTTGATCACAGCTGAGGCATGGACTCCAGTGGCAGTGCGAAATGCGTCCAGGCCGATGATCGGGGCGTTGATGGGTACCGAGACTCCGGTCGCCTTGGCGGTCAGGTCAACATACTCGGGCAGGCAGGTCAGGTCGTCATGGCGCATTCCGAGGAGTCTCAGGTTGACGAGTAACTGCTCCATGGGCGTGTTCCCCACCCTTTCACCGATTCCGAGAGCGGTGCCGTGGACCCGCGTGGCACCGGCCTCGATGGCAGCGAGAGTGTTGGCCACATCCAAGCCCCGATCGCGATGACCGTGCCAGTCGATCCCCACCTCTTTGCCCAGTTCATCGAGTAACCTGCGGACCCAGGTGACCAGGTTCCTCACTCCCGGAGGCACTGCCGCACCGACGGTGTCGCACAGACAGATTCGGCTGGCGCCGGCCTCGATGGCAGCGGACAGCAGCACTCGAAGATGGTCGGGATGGGAGCGGATCGTGTCCTCGGTGACATACATCACCGGTAGCCCTTCGTCCACCGCGAAGCTCACTGCATCCTTCGTGAAGCGCAGGATGTGGTTCAGGTCCCACTCCTCTGCGTATTGACGGATCGGGCTACTGCCAATGAAGACGCAAGCTTCTATGGGGATTCCAGTCTTCTGGCTGATCTCGGCGATGGGTTGGATGTCCACCATGAGCGTCCGTGCCGCGCAGTTGGGTCGGATCTTCAAACGCTGATCGGCAATCTCGCGGCAAAGGCGCAACACGGCCTCCTGTTGCCGCTCGCCTGCCCCGGGTAGGCCTATGTCGGCGGTCTCGATTCCCAGCCGATCCATGAGGTGAAGCAGCTCTACCTTGACCTCCAGGGAGGGATCGGTGACCGAGGGACTCTGTAGACCGTCGCGCAGGGTCTCGTCGTCGAGCATGACGTGAGCGGGCCACTCCACCTGGTGAGGTCCGACTGACGCCCAGTCGTAGATGAGTTGGTTCTCGGAGGGCTGTTTCACTGATGTCAACCGGCGGTGTTGGCAGAGATTCCGTTCGCCTTGGCGAACTCGCGAGTTCTTGCCAGGAGCTCCTCGGCAGCCTCGAGGTTTCCTTCGGCCTGACGGATCATGGCGAGGTGGTAGATGCTGCTCACTTCACCCACCGCTTCGTCGATGTTGCGCTGAAAGGAGAGGGCGGCCTGCTCGGTCTCATGTCGGCGCTCGTGGATGACCCCCATGTGGTAGTTGGCCATCAGATACTCCGGCGTCAAGGCAGCAGCCTCCTCGAAGTGCTCGAGGGCGCTGCCCAGCCGGCCGATGTGAAATAGGGACAGGGCAAGGCGGTAGTGAGCGGCGTTGTAGTGGGGGTCGACCTCCAGACATTTCCGGAAGGAACGGATTGCGTCCGGCATGTTGCCGCGGTGGTACCAGGCCACACCCAGGTCGTAATGACCCAGAACGAATCGAGGGGCGTGTTCGAGGGCCTTCTCGTACCTCTCGATGGCCAGGTCGAGCGTGCCCTGATGGAAATAGAGGGTGCCGAGGAGGTGATTTGCCAGGATGTTGTCCGGCTCCACCTCGAGCAGGCGTTCGAGCTCGCGTCGTGCCTCACGGCTGTGTCCATTCTTTTCGTGAACCAGAGCCAGCAGCAATCGCTGGTCGGTGAACGCGTCGCGCAGGAACAAACCACACTCGGCGCAAAACTTGTCCTCCTCATTGGCCAGACGACCACAGCGCGAGCAGCGCAGCTGATCTCCGGAGGCGCTTCTTGTCATCATTGTCGATCTCCTTGTTCGGCAGTGCCAGCCATGGCAGACCTCGCCTTACCGATACTGCATGGTGACCAGGGTCCTGGCGCCATTCTAGATCTCGGGCGCCGTGGGATCCAGAACGAGCTCGAGGCAGACCTGGTCTGCCGGTTTGAAGCCAGAGCTCTCGAAGAAGCGGAGAAGCTCGAAGTTGTTCCAGGTCAATTGAGTTCGGACCCTGTCGATCTGCAGAGCTCCGAGGTTCATCCGAAGTTGCCGCATGAGCGCCTTGCCGACATGTTGCTTGCGGAACTCGGGGAGGACGCCGATGGTCTCGATGGAGGCCCAGGGTTCCATCACGCCGTACTCGCCATAGTAGAGAGTGGCGACGATGCAGCCGGCCACGACTCCCTCCAACTCGGCGACCAGAGAAATCTGAAAGTCGGCGTCCTTGACCGCTCGCTCCAGCATCCTCCGAAAGTAGCTCGGACGCCTGCGGCCCGTGGCGGCGGCGTCGATGGCGATGACTGACTCCAGGTCCGAGCCCTGCATGGTCCTGACGGTGACGGCATCGGTCTCGAGAGTTCCTGGCTGTCCCATTCCTTCGATCGACATGGCTCAGTTCTCCGTTGTTCCTGCTCTTCGAGCGAGTACTCGATGACGAAAGCTTCCCCACAGTGCGGCTCCCAGAGCACCAGCATAGATGGAGTGGGGGTGAGTGTGGATGGTGAGGCCCATCTCCGCTTCGGCCGCCTGCTCCCGCATGGCCTCGGCGAGTCCCTCGTCGGCTGCCAAGCCGCCCGTGATCAACACGTGTTCTTCGGCGCCGATGGCGCGCAGCAGCTTCAGGTACCGCCCGACCATGGATAGGTGGATCCCCTTGAGGATATCTGCCGTGGAGATGCCCCGGCTGACCATGTTGATGACGTCGGTCTCGGCTAGAACCGCACAGATACTGCTCACCTGCTCGGGTGTCGAGGCCTGGCAAGAGAGGCTACCCACCTCCTCCAGGGCGACCCCGAGGTACCGCGCTACGTTTTCCAGGAACTGCCCCGACCCCGAGGCGCACTGACTCGTCATCCGGTAGCCCAGGACCCGGCTCTTCTCATCGATGCGCATGGCCCTGGCATGAAGAGCACCGACGTCCAGGACAGCCCGGGCCTCGGGCACCAGGAAGACAGCTCCGCGGGCGTGTGTGGTCATGCCGTAGAAGTGGCCCCTTCGAAAGTCCACCAACTCACCCTCGCCCGTGCTGGCAGCGTAGGCGACAGAGTCCGGGGCCACGTCCGCCTCTTCCAGGGCCATGGAGTAGGCCTCCTGGATGACCTTGCGCAGATCGCGTTTTCGGATTCGATCGGTGCGCAGGGCCAGGACTTCTTCTCTGTCGTCTGCCGACGTGCGGACGACTACCGTCTTGATGGCGCTCGATCCCACATCGATGCCAGCAGTGAACAGCTTGCCGTTGAGAGTCATGTCCGACATTGGGCTATTCATCTTCAAGCCGCCTCCTGGTGGCCTCGTTGAGCGAACAGAGCCGCCCCCAGGGCGCCGGTGTAGATGGAGTCGGCAGAGATATTGGTCGTTCGCTCGCCGTAGTTCTCGTCAACCAGATCGTGAAGCGCCGTGACCGCGGCCGGGTTGCGGGCAACGCCGCCTGTAAAGGTGAACTGGTCTTCTATGCCTCCAGAGCGCGCCAACAGGGACATGGCTCTCAGGATGATGGCCCTGTGGAGACCGGCCAGGATGTCCTCCCGCTTCTGCCCCAGAGACAGGCGCTCCCGGAGCTCCGCTCCTGCAAACACGGTACAGGTGCTGTTGATCTTGACGTGGCAGGTGCTCTTCTCCGCCAGCGGTCCGAGCTCATGGACTCCGAGGTTCATCTCATCGGCGATGTAGCCGAGATAGCGCCCGCATCCCGCCGCGCAGCGGTCGTTCATCTGGAAACTGGTGACGATCCCGTTGTCGTCCACCTGGATGGCCTTGGTGTCCTGGCCGCCGATGTCGAGCACGGTGCGGGTTGCAGGGAACATGGTGTGAGCACCGAGGCCGTGACAGAGGATCTCGCTCCGGATCTGCTCCTTCGGGAAGGGCAATCGTTGCCGACCATAGCCGGTACCCACGGTGGTGACCTCGTCGAGGACGATGGCTCGGGCGGCGTCCACGGCACCACGGAGTCTGTCCACCCGCTCGGCCATGGAGGAGACCTGACTGGCCTCCAGAGCGGCGTCCAAGGCCTCGTCGATGAGCTGTTCGAGTGCCTCTGCGCTGGTCGAGTTCTCGACCGGCAGAATAGCCTGGTCGAAGAGGCCCGTCAGGGTCTCGAAAGTAATGCCCTTGGGGTCGGACAGCTCTTCTGCCAGTTGCATATAGTCGGCGGCTGCCAGGTCGCGGAAGAACTCGCTCTTGCGCATGGCCAGGGCACCGAAGTGCTTCCCGGCTCGTTGCCGCATCTCGCCCAGAATCTCATCGAGCAGGTCGTGCAGAGAGCCCGAGTAGTCGGCATGTCGTGGTCCATCAGCTGCGTTGTGAAGCTCGACCGCCAGCCGGTCCAATTCCTCCATGTGGTGGTTCAGGCGGAACTTGCGATCCAGCAGCGGCAGGAACAGCTCTTCGACGCCGCCGAGCTCGGAATCGGCGGAGATGGCGTCGCGGGTGAGTTTGAAGCGCGCCTGGACGAAGGCCTCCTGACGAGCGATCTGGCTGGCGATGTCGTAGTTGCTACGACTGTTGGTGATGCCGCGCCCGACGACATTGGCTTCCCCGTCCAGGATGACCGCCTTGGTGGTCGTGGAACCGAGGTCGATGCCGATGAAGACCTTCATGCTGCCGCTCCCCTCTTCTGTTCCAGCATCTGAAGGTAGCTCTCGATCCGGTTCTTGATGTTGGCGGCGGAGAAATAGCGTGGATCCACCAGGTCACTCTCGATGAAGCCGCCCGGAACCCCCGTGCGTTCTTCCAGTTGGCGCAGCATCAGAAGCTGGCCGGCGCTGAAGGAGTTGCAGCTCTTGACGCTGTTGATCATGAAGCCGTCGGCGCTGTAGTCGCGAACGTAGTCTTCGAGCAGGTCGACCCGGGCCGGCAGGCTCAGGTTGGTGTAGCAGCCGAGGCAGTAGTCGGCCAGGGTCTCGAGTGGCCGGGTCGCATCGTGCCGAAAGCCGCGGTCGTAGAGGCCACCCACCTTGGTGTAGCTGCTGGCCACGACGACTGCTCCCTCTTCGTAGAACATCTTCCAGAACTCTCGAAAGCTGGTCCAATTGGGCGGCCCCTCGATGACCAGCCGATAGCGCTCCTCGTCCAGCTCACCATCGGGAGTGATGGGTCCTTGCTTGTTCGCCAGCCGTTCCTCGATCTCCGAGCGCAGCGTCCGGTAGTAGTCGACCCCCTCCTGGGTGCCGCGAAAGGCGCCGAAGATGGGCCCGATGTAGTAGACCCCGCCGAAATAGGCGTCGATAGGCGAGGGAACATTCTTGGCACTCTCCAGCACCCAGACCAGGTCATCCTCGGCCTGGGCCGAGAGTGTGAGGTTGGAGCGCAGTTTGTCTTCGTCGTAGGCTTGACCGCTCACCTGTTCGAGCTTTGGGATGACTTCGCTGCGCAATTGCTCGACGATGTAGTCGCGGTAATGGGAGTGCACCTGACCGTCCGCCTGGTAGGGGACGTGGAGCATGGCCACCGGGCAGCCCTCGTACTCCTGCTTCAGGAGCTCGAACCACTTCATGAAGGTGAAGCAGCCAGTGTAGGACAGTAGCAGCAGGTCGGGTGCGGGGATCGGTTTGCCGGTCGGACCGATATTGCCTTTCTTCAGCATGCCGATGTCGCACTTGACGTAGGTGCAGACGTCTTCGCTATGTCCATGCTTCTCAGCCTCGGAGATGTAGCCCGCCGACAGCTTTCTCATGCCGGACTGAAGAGCGTTGATCTCGGGCAGCACTGGCAGCAGATCAAAGGAGCGCATCAACTCGGTGAGATTGCCGGGCACGAAGGTGTAGACGACCTTGCGACCCTCCTCTTTGGCCCTGCCCAGGGCGTCGAAGTGGCCCCCGACCAGCTCTTTCTGCAGCGCCATGCTCCTTTCCTTCTGCACGTCGCCGTGGCGTTTGGTTTGGCTATTGCTCACGCTTCACTCCACAGTCGGATGGAATCGGAAAAGGTACCTGCCTGCTCCCGGATCACGGCAAACTGACCGGTATTCTCCGAGTACTTGAATTGGGTATGGGGAATCCCCTCTCGTTCGAGGGCTGCCACCAGCATCGGTTGCTCCAGCAGTGCGGGGTCGCAGAAGCTGGGGGCGCAGAAGATGACTCCTTCAGCGACGTTGCGCTGCACGGAGTCGACCAACCAGGCTCCCCGTCGCCCCTCCGGCTGGTAGACGGAGGCGGTCTGAGCGCTCTGCTCGAGGTAGGCGATCGCGAGGTTCTGCAAGGGGTCTCCATCTTCGGGTATGTCACCGCTCATCCACCGCAGCCCCAGCAGGAGGTCGTCATCGACAATCCAGCAGCCGGCGCGCTCCAGGGTGATCAGGAGGCCCAGTGGTGGCTGCTCGCAAAACATGCCCACCAGAACCACGCGGCTCATGTCCTGATCGCGCCGGTCGTCCTGCAGCGGTGCAAGCTCCAGATAGCGACGCACGATCTTCGTATGCTCCTCCACCGGCAGGACCGTGCCGGCGCGCAGCACCAGGTAGACCTCCGAAGTAGGGAAGAACCAGGGCCGCTCGCTGCGGGCCTCGTAGAGTTGTCGGAGGACGCGGCGGTTCTCGTTGTACTTGACGACGCTCTGTCGGAGCTCCAGGTCAGCGATCTCTCGGCCGCCGATACGACCGAGATCTTCGCGCAGGGTGTCGAGCTCTTGTCGCCAGAAAGTGCCACCGACGGCCGGGTCGAAGTTCTGGGGTAGATCGATATAGCGAACGTAGCGCTCCGGGAAGAGCATTTGCCACATGCCGGAGAGATTGCGAATGACGTCGCAGATGGAGGGGAAGAGCATGCCGTCCAGGGCCTCGAGTCGCTGGGTCAGGGCCAACTCGATGGTGCTGCGGGGGATGTGGCAGATGTAGCTCTGAAAGTAGGCATCGCCACGGATGATCTCGAGGCGATCGCCGCCCCCGAGGATGCCGACAGGCAACATTCCGGCCGCGTGGACGAGCTCGCGCGGCACGTAGATCGGCATGTAGCCGATGGCGTGGCGGCCAGGCTCTTCTGACTTCCAATCGTGAACGCTCTGGAAATGGAGATCCTCGTAGAGGTGGGTAACGCGCTCGACGAGTTGGGCGAGATCCGGAGTCACTCAGCCTCCTCCCTGGAGGGAATCCAGGGTGCGATCTCGTGGATGAGCTCCTCGCTCCAGCGACCGCCGCCGGCCAGATGTTGGCGCAGCTTCACGAAGTCGGCTTCACGCTCTGTCTTGGTGCCGTAGTGGAAGGCGCGAAAGCCGGCGTTGGCCTCGGTAAGCATGTTGAGGGCGAGCCAGGCCCGGTTGGTCTCCCGGTTGCGGTCCCAGTGCTCGAGCTTGTGTTTGCGCAGGCTCTCGATCGTTTTGGTGAGGCAATCGGGCATGGTATAGAGGAGCTTGGTGGCCATTCGTTCCACGGCCTCGTCCAGTCTGGAGAGATTGACAGTCCCCTGTCGCAGTAGCTCCTTTCCGCGCTCGCGCTCCTCTCCGGACCTCCACTCGCCCAGCACCACTCGACCGTGCTCGTCCAGCATTCGATCGGTGACGACCAGGGGGTTGGCGACAGCCTGACCCTCGACCTCGAGGGTGGCGACGATGTCGGTGAGTCCTCCCAGGTAGTAGAAACGATGCGCGCTCCACGGCTCGCACAACGTGCCGCTATTCATGGCGTGCTCCATGCCGACAAAAAGCGGCAGGAAATCGGTCGAGCCACCGTCGGGAGCCGAGCCGTGCTTGGGTCCGGCCTGCGAGAAGACCGCCAGATCCGAGGCGACCGAGAAGTCGCAGGCCATGCCGATCTCCTGACCTCCTCCCACTCGCATCCCATTGACGCGACAGATCACCGGCTTGTCGCAATGCAGGATCGCCGTGACCATGTCGTTGAATAGCCGCATGTACTGGCGGTACTCACCGGGCGCTCCGGCATAGACCTCGGCATACTCCCGCGTGTTGCCTCCGGTGCAGAAGGCTCGATCGCCGGCACCGGTGAAGACCACCGCGACGGCTGCGCGGTCGTTGCTCGCGCGACGGAAAGCCAGGATGACCTCCTTGATGGTCTCGGTCGTATAGCTGTTGAGCTCTTCGGGGTTGTCGAGGGTGATCCAGATATTGTGGAGACCCGGAACCGGCTCGCCGGCGCGATCGACAACGGGTTGTTCCTCGTAGAGGATCTCCTCGGGCACAAAGGAGCCAGTCAGATCATGAGCCTTCACGCATTCTCCTCCTCACTGCGGGCGCCGCCGACATCGGTGCCGGGAACGAGTACCATTCGCCGCCGGGTCTTGTGCTCGGCAACGGCCTGAAGAACCGCGGCAGCCTCGTCCAGGGGGGCTGTCTCGACGTAGGGGCCCAGTACGACTTTTCCTTTCAGTACCAGATCGAGGGCCTCGGGGTAGCGCTCGGGAGCGCTGCCCCAGTTTCCCTGGGCCGTGGCATCGAAGGCCATGAGGTTGGAGAGGCGCAACTCGAGCTTGTCCATAGTGAAGCCCACAACCGCCAGGTGCGCCCCTGGATCGAGAAGGCCGAACGCCATCTGTTGACCGGCTGGCGTACCACTGGTTTCGAAGATCTTGAGACCCAGGCCCTGCCGTCCGCTCTCCTTGGCGAAGGCTCGAATAGAGCGCTTGGCCTCCTTGAGATCCAGTTCGTTTGCAGACAGCACCCGATCGGCGCCGTGCTCTGCCGCCAGATCCAGGCGATCGCGATCCACGTCGATGGCTACGACAGCCGCACCGAGCGCCGCCGCCAACTGCACTCCGAAACCGCCTACCCCGCCGACACCGATGAAGACCGCCACGTGATCGGCGGTCAGATCGGCGCGTCGGATGGCCTCCAGCGGCGTGGTGACGGCGTCGGCGACCACAGAGAGATCCGACAGGGCAATCCCCTCAGGCAAGGAGTCCGGCACCGGACACAGCCCCCGGGAGGGAACCAGGACATGGGTGGCAAAGCCGCCATTCCCGTGGTTACCGGGCATGAACTGTTGGCGGCAGATGGTAGGCCTGCCGGCCTCACAGGCCGGACATGCTTCGCAGGGAATGACTGCTGGGACGATGACGGCCTTTCCAATCCAGGCCCCGGCTTCCTCCCCTGCGGCGACGACACGACCGGAGATCTCGTGACCGAGAATCAGGGGGAGGGCGTGACGGGTGGGAACGCCGTCGACAGCGAAGCCGATATCGGTGTGGCAGACGCCGCATCCCGCCACTTCCACGACTACCTGATCGTCGACGGGCTCGAGAGGGGGCAGGTCGACCCGGTCCAGCGGTAAGCCTGGAGCCATCAGCTGAAAACCGTATGCACCAGTGATCACGGACATCTGGAGAAATCTCCACCTTTCGGCGTCATTGTCGAAATCGGGTGAGCCCCCGTAAAGCTGCTACCTGCCTTCTTTCGAGGCGCGCTCACCAATTTATCGCATGAGCTGGGAGTCTGTACCTACCCTTTTGGGTAGGGCTCACCGCGATTCACCCTGCGGTCGAACGCTACCAGACACCAGTCACGACAGTCGACTGGGCCTGGTGAAATCGGCTCGAAATGGCAGAATGAGCAACCTTTGCCTGGCTTCTTGCGTACCTGATGTGTCATGAACCTGCTGCCATGGGCGGCCCAGCTGGATGCTGTCGGCGGGCCAGAGCGATCCCAGTTTTCGAACGGGGGCTGGATCGAGGCGAAGTCGTCTCGCCGCTAAACGGAATGGCAATGCCAGCCGTCCAACCAAGTATGCCCGCAAGCTCGAGCAAGCTACACCCACTGGGCTCGTAGACCGAAGGGGATTCCGACTCCATGAACCTCACCAGGAGCTCTCTCAAGAACCCGTCCGGAGTAGCGGTCGGGGTCGCCATCATTGTCATTTTCGGCCTGTTCAGCCTGACGAAACTGCCGGTGCAGCTGTTTCCCGACATCGAGCGGCCGCAAATCTCGATCTGGACCGGTTGGCGAGCAGCGTCGCCGAGCGAAGTGGAGTCCGAGCTCCTCGAGCCGCAGGAAGAAGTTCTGGAGGGTCTGCCCGGCCTGCAGGAGATGAACGCCAACGCCAATCCGGGCGGCAGCTGGATCAATCTGACTTTTGGGCTCGAGACCGACATGCAGGAGACGGTGATCGAGGTCATCAGTCGTCTCAATCGGCTGCCGCCGCTGCCAAGAGATGCCGATCCGCCGGTCATCCAGCTCGGTGGCGGTGGTGGCGGCGGTGCCAACCAGGCGCTGAGTTGGTTCTTCGTCCAGCTGCTGCCAGGCAACGATCGGCCCATTGAGAGCTATCAGCGCTTCGTCGAGGACGTCGTCGCGACGCGCATCGAAACCGTTCCTGGTGTGGCGGGAGTCGAGGTCATGGCCGGAGCCGCGGAGGAGCTGCAGATCCGCTTCGACCCATACCGCGCGGCCCAGTTGGGGGTCCAGATTCCGGAGTTGGCCGTCATCGCCGGAGGTGCGGACGATGTCTCTGGCGGTTTCGTCGATGTGGGCCGCCGCCAGTACACGCTGCGGTTCGCCGGTCGCTACCGCCCTGACGAGCTCGCCGCCCTGGTCATCGAGTGGCGTGAAGGTCGCCCGGTTCAGCTCGGGGATGTGGCCGACATCGAGATCCGTCGGGGAGATACGACCAACTATGCCCTCCAGAACAACAATCCGGCCATGGCAATTCGCGTCGATCGCGAAAGCGGCGCCAATGTCCTGGAGGCCCTGAACGGTGTCAAGAAGGTGGTGGCCGAACTGAGGGACGGCCCGCTAGCGGAGCAGGGTCTGACCATCGCCCAGAGCTTCGACGCTTCGGTTTTCATCTACCGGGCTATCGGGCTGGTGACCAGCAACCTGGCCCTCGGCATCATCCTGGCCGTGGGGATCCTCTGGTGGTTCCTGCGCCGCATTCGGGCGACGCTCCTGGTTGCCATGGCCATCCCCATCTCTTTGCTGGGCACCTTCGTGGTGCTCAATATGGCCGGCAGGACGCTCAACGTCATTTCCCTGGCCGGCCTGGCCTTTGCCGTGGGAATGGTGCTGGACGCCGCCATCGTGGTGTTGGAGAACATCGTCCGGCTGCGTGAGGAGGGACACAGCGCCCATGACAGCTCCCTTCTGGGCAGCAGTCAGGTCTGGGGGGCTTTGCTGGCCTCGACAGCCACGACGGTCGCCATCTTCCTGCCCGTCATCTTCCTCAAGGACGTGGAGGGGCAGCTGTTCGCCGACCTGGCCCTGACCATCGCTATCGCAGTGTCGATATCTCTTTTGGTGGCGGTGACGATCCTGCCGGCAGCGGCCAAGAAATGGTTGCCCCCGAAAGGGCTGGAGGATACCCACGCAGCCTTCTGGAATCGGCTTTCCGAGGGTATCGCTCGGCTCACGGATCCACCCCTTCGCCGGCTGGCTCTCATTGGCCTGCTGATGTCGATCCCGATGATTGCCACCTGGTTTCTGATCCCCAAGCTGGACTATCTGCCACCGGTGAAACGGGACGCTGTCGATGCTTACTTCAACTTCCCGCCCGGAGCCAACATCGACACCATCGAGTCCGAGATCGTCGATGTCATGGTCGAGAGGCTGCGACCCTACATGGACGGAGACAAGGAACCGGCCCTGAAGAACTACTACGTTCTCCTCTGGCCCGGCGGCGGGACGATCGGCGTGCGGGCTAAAGATCAGGGCCGCGTCAAGGAGCTCGAGGCCATCGTGCGCGACGAAGTGGTGGCCGGTTTCCCGGACACCCAGGCCTTCGTCTTTCAGGGCAACCTCTTCGGTGGCTTCGGAGGAGGTCGGAATATCTCGATGCATCTGCAGTCCTCCGACGTCGGGGCCCTGCTGGAAAGCGCACGCCTCGGAATGGACTGGGTGCAGGAGGCAATCCCGGGATCGCAGGTCCAGGCCTGGCCCGGGACGGAGATGGCAGAGCCCGAACTGCGGCTCCATCCCGACGACCGGCGAATCCTCGAGGTCGGATGGACACGGGCCAGGGTGGCCAGCATCGTGCGCGCCATGGGGGACGGCCTGTTCGTCGGTGAGCACTTCGACGGCGAGAAACGGATGGATATCATCCTGCGCGCCGATGGCTGGAGCAACCCCGAGGAGCTGGCCGGAATTCCGTTGGCGACGCCTGCCGGTGGCGTCGTTCAGCTCGGCGAGTTGGTGGACATCGAGCGCACCGTTGGCCCGAGCAGCCTGCACCGGATCGACCGACGACGGACCGTCACCCTGAACGTCACGCCACCAGAGGGTCTGTCGCTGGAGGAGACCTTGACCACCCTTCAGGACGAGGTGGCACCGCAGATCCAGGCCCAGCTGCCCCCCGATGGAGTCATTTTGTATGGCGGCGGTGCCGACAGCCTGCGCAACGCCGTTCGCAACATGTCGGAGAATTTCCTGGTGGCCCTGTTGGTTCTCTTCCTGCTGATGAGCGCTCTCTTCGGGTCCATGAGAGACAGCCTGTTGGTCGTGTTGTCGATCCCACTAGCCACCGTCGGAGGGGTCGTAGCACTCCGACTGCTGAATCTGCTGACCTTTCAGCCCCTCGATCTGCTGACCATGATCGGCTTCATCATCCTGTTGGGCCTGGTGGTCAACAACGCGATCCTCCTGGTGCATCAGACCCGGACTGCGGAGCGTGAGGGAATCAGCCGGCGCGGCGCGGTGTCCCAGGCACTCCGCCTGCGGATGCGACCCATCTTCATGAGCACGCTGACCAGCATCTTCGGCATGCTGCCCCTGTTGCTGATGCCAGGTGCCGGCAGCGCCATCTACCGCGGCCTGGCGGCTGTGATCGTCGGCGGGATGAGCGTCAGCACGATCTTCACCCTGTTGCTTCTGCCGAGCCTCCTGAGGCTGGGTGAGCCGGCCCGCGTCTCGCGGCTGCCGCTGAATGTGGACAAGACCGAGCCTGTCGATCTACGACAGGTCTCATGACTCGAGGACGAGAGACTGGAGCGAAAACCCATGTCGATCAACAGACAGAATGCAGGATTCCTGGGCACCATGGCGTTGGTGCTTCTCGTAGCCGGTCCCGCCCTCGGGCAGGAGGGTCCGCCTACCGCGCCGGTGCATGTGGGCTACGCTCTGGAGCAGGACATGGCCCCCTTTGTATGGGTGCCGGGGACCGTCGTGAGTCG
>JAUVRX010000177.1 GCA_030597375.1 Acidobacteriota bacterium | reverse complement strand
CTGACCGCAATCTGAAGAAGGCGGGCTACGAGAGCAATCCCTTGGAAGATGGGAGCCTCGAAGGCTACCGCCTGTATGCCGCTGAGATCACGACCATGACTCGGCGGGTGCTGGAGGACAGTGGCTTGGACGTGAAGACCCAGGACCGGTGCAAGAACTTCTTCGCCCTGGGGATGGTCTACTGGCTGTACAGCCGCCCGGCGGAGACCTCTGTCGCCTGGCTGCAGCAGAAGTTCAAGCGTCGGCCGGAGATCGCCACCGCCAATGTGAAGGCGTTGAAGGCCGGCTACAATTTCTGCGACATCACCGAGATCTTCCAGGTACGCTACGAGGTGGAACCGGCTCGGCTCGAGCCGGGAATCTACCGCAACATCATCGGCAACAGCGCCCTCGCAATCGGTCTGGTGGCGGCTAGCCGACGGAGCGGCTTGCCTCTCTTTCTGGGAAGCTACCCGATAACCCCAGCTAGCGACATCCTGCACGAGCTGGCGCGTTTCAAGAACTACGGCGTCACGACGTTCCAGGCAGAAGACGAGATCGCTGCAATCTGCTCAGCCATCGGCGCTTCCTTCGCAGGTTCGTTGGCGGTGACTACCACCAGTGGGCCGGGCCTCGCCCTCAAATCGGAGGCCCTCAACCTGGCGATCATGGTGGAGTTGCCCCTGGTGGTCTGCAACGTTCAGCGTGGAGGCCCATCCACCGGCTTGCCCACCAAGACCGAGCAGTCGGATCTCCTGCAGTCCATGTTCGGCCGCAACGGTGACTCGCCGATACCCGTTCTCGCTGCTAGTTCGCCCGCTGACTGTTTCGAGACGGCGATGGAGGCCTGTCGCATCGCCGTGAAGTACATGGTGCCGGTCATCCTGCTCTCCGACGGCTTCATCGCCAACGGTTCGGAGCCGTGGAAGCTGCCCAGCTTGGAGTCTCTTCCCGATCTCAGGACCGAGTTCTGGTCGAAAGCCGAAGATTTTCAGCCCTACTCTCGCAATGAGGAGACCCTGGCCAGACCGTGGGCGGTGCCGGGTACCCCCGGTCTCGAGCATCGCCTCGGCGGCCTCGAGAAGGAGGACCTCACCGGCAATGTCTCCTACAGCGCCACGAATCATCAGAAAATGACCAACTATCGGGCTGAGAAGGTGCGGCGCATCGTCAATGAGATTCCAGATATGGAGATCAACGGCGACCCTGAAGGCGACCTGCTGGTCCTGGGTTGGGGAAGCACGCTGGGTGCCATCGCGGGTGCCGTTCGACACGCGCGCCGCGAAGGTCTGAATGTGAGTCAGGCCCATCTGCGATTCATCAATCCATTTCCCTCCGATCTGGGGGATGTCTTGAGCCGCTTTGAACGCGTTCTGGTGCCGGAGATGAACTCCGGTCAACTGGCGTTCCTGCTACGGGCCGAATACCTGCGAGAGGTGATCAGCTACAGGAAGGTACGGGGAAAACCCTTCTGCCGAACCGAGATCTACGACAAAATCAAAGAGATCCTGGAGACCTGAAGCGATGTCCGATGCGATGCCGGTACTGAAAAGAAAAGACTTCCAGACCGACCAGGAGGTGCGGTGGTGCCCAGGGTGTGGCGACTACGCCATCCTGTCGGCGGTGCAGTCCTTCTTCCCGACGCTGGGGATTCCCAGGGAGAACTTCGTAGTCGTCTCCGGAATCGGCTGCTCCAGTCGGTTTCCCTACTACATGGACACCTTCGGCTTCCACTCCATTCACGGCAGGGCTCCAGGTCTCGCCACCGGGATCAAGATGGCCCGACCGGAGCTGGAAGTCTGGGTAGCGACGGGGGATGGCGATGCGCTGTCCATCGGCGGGAACCACTTCATCCACATGCTGCGCCGGAACGTCGGTATCAAGATCATCATGTTCAACAACCGGATCTATGGCCTCACCAAGGGGCAATATTCGCCCACCAGTGAGGTCGGCAAGCGCACCAAGTCGACACCCTTCGGATCCATCGACAGGCCCTTCAACCCGCTCTCCCTGGCGCTCGGGGCGGGAGCCACTTTTGTCGCCAGGACCGTCGACATCTTTCAGAAACACCTGAAAGAAACGCTTCGTAAGGCCGTCGAGCACGAGGGCTCTGCGTTCATCGAGGTCTACCAGAACTGCAACATCTTCAATGATGGAGCCTTCAAGCACATGACCGAGAAGGAGTCGAGGGACACCCACTCGATTGCGCTCGAGCATGGTCAGCCCCTGGTGTTCGGCAAGGACAAGAGTCTCGGAATCCGCATGAACTGCACCCAACCGGAGGTCGTGGAACTGGGCAACGGTCTGGGACCTGACGACTGCCTCACCTGGGATGCTCACGACCCCAATCCCGCCCTGGCATTCATGGTGGCCCAGCTCGCGCCGCCTGAGTTTCCCACTCCGATCGGGGTCTTTCGCTCGGTCTCTCGGCCCGTCTACGAGTGGAGCTCCGTGGCTCAGATCGAAGAGCTGACCGAGAGGCGGGGTGAGGGGACTCTTCGGGACCTGCTCTATTCGGGCGAGGTGTGGACCGTTCGGCAGGACGGAACCGTGGCCAGTGGCGTAGAAGAGGCTTGACGCTGGACTGACTTCTAGAGATCGATCAGATAGGTGTCGGTCTCGACGATTTCCGGGTCGAGCGAGAACTCGTAGAGCTCGAGCCCACCGAAAAGAGCCCGCACGTGCGGAAATCCTTCCGCCTGTAGCTCCGCAGCCAACAGCACCGATCGTGAGCCGTCGTCGTCGAACACTACGACCTTCTGGTCCTCCGTAGGCCTCCAGTCCGGGCCCGGTATGGGCATTGCGCCGCGCAACGTCTTGCCTGCCGGGTGAGGTCGCATGTCCATTAGCAGCGGGCCTCGGCCTTCACGGAGACTGCGGAAGAGGGTGAAGGGCGACACCTCCAGTCGCGGGTCGAAGGCTACTACCGGCTTGCCGTCGTCACGGAAACTCGTCGGCACGGGGAAGTCCTAACCTGTTCGCCCTGACTTGATTCGTCGCATCACTGGTATCGCTCGCGGTCTTCTCGGAGACTGGCCCAGACCAGACCGGAGACGATCTTGGGTAGGAACCGGGTCGATTTCGGTGGCAGCAAAGCTCTCTGGGCGGTCGCCCGGGAGAAAGCTCGAGGAGACATCGGAGGTAGCCAGAAGCCAGCCTCGAGATCGCCATTCCTGATCGCAGAGAACAGCCGCTCTGGATCCGAACGGTAGGCGATCCTGCCGTTGGCTGCCGCTGTCGCATCGAGCCCGAGCCGAGGCAGAACGGCTTCGTGAAGCCACAAGACAGCCAGAGGATGGGAGGAGGAGATCGGGTCGACTGAAGCTTCCTCTTCTGCAAAGGACCAGATCTCGGCCTGGTGTGCGGCCGAAAGCACCGCGAAGGCGGGTTGTTCAGCTGCTGCTGCGGCGGCTGCCAGTGCGCCCCCCGACGTCGCCTCGCAGGGCTGACGGCTTTTGGCCAGGGCGGCGGCCGGGCCTAGATCGACCACTTCCCGCAGCCCGCGATGAATGGGATCGATGGTCAGGCCCGGTGCGTTCAGACTGGTGATCACGGTCAGCTTCGTGGCGTTGTCGGAACCGAGCTCCAGACCCCTCTCGGTGGCGTGCCGGATGGCCACCTCGTAGCGGTGGTGGCCGTCGGCGATCAGGCCTGGGCAGCTCTCGAGGAGGCGCCGGTATCGTTCGATTCGATCTGCGTCCTCGAGGCGGAAGAGCCGATGGCGGTTGCCGAAGGAGTCCTGATGCTCGATGAGGAATGCGCCGTCGGCCAGGTCCTCGGCCAACAGGGAGTCGAGGCCACCGTCGTCGTCGCTCAGGAGCAGGATGGGTTCCAGGTCGAGGCCGGTGGTGCGCAGTAGAGCCAACCGCTCCTCCACGGTCTTGTCGACCGTCTGTTCGTGCGGGCGGATGATCTGTGACGACGGATCCTCGAGGCCGACGAGCGCAGTGAGGCCGAGTCGACGGCCACCGCCTGGCAGGAGGATCTCGTAGGGGTACAGGGCAGGGCGCGGTTCCTTTTGCAGGATTCCGGTTCCAAACCATTCTTCGTGAGTCTGACGAGCGGTCTCATAGGGGTCGCCAAGCTCCGAGGCGATCGGGCGGGTGAGCCAGGTGAACTGGTGAGGGTCCTCTCTGAGGTCGGCTGCCAGGGCGTCGTCGATCTGGTCGTAGGGTGGCGCCGCCAGGCTACCGCGGTCTGCGAGCCCTTCGCCGTAGCGGATTCCCCTGAATGGATAGAGACGCATGGGCGGCAGGGCGGCTATTCTACCTGCTCATGGATAATGCCGGCTCGGGTCGGCATTGCGCTCTGAGCTTTCATCCGAGCAGCGGGTCGGCCGCGCATATACTGGTACTTCCAATGACGGAGAAACGTCAGTCCATAGCGGGTGAGGTCGTCCGGTGCTATCGCCGCGACAGAATCAACGCGGAGTCGGCGAGCATCGCCTACTACTTCTTTCTTTCGTTCTTCCCCATGATCCTCACCCTCTTCGGTCTCACCGGCCTGATTGGCCGGCGGGCTGCCTTCGATTGGGTCATGGAGGAGCTACTGGTTGCCCTGCCACCTGCGGCTGCAGAGACCATCGGCCACTTCGTGCTGCAGGTCACCGAATCCCGCAGCCCCAGTGCCCTGTCGATCGGCATTGTGTTGACGATCTGGACAGCCTCGAACGTCTTCTCTGCGTTGGCCGACGGTCTGAACAAGGCCTATGAGGCGAAGCGGGCACATCGCTGGTGGAAGAAGCGAGCGCTGTCGCTGGTCATGCTCTTGGTGCTTGCGGCTGCCCTTGTGGCCCAGGCGGCGTTCCTCCTGGCTGGACCCGAGGTGGCCAGGATCCTCAGAATCGAGTCCTTCGACAGCGGCCTCAGGTGGCCGCTCACCATCGCGCTCTCGGTGGTGATGATGTGGTTCGTCTACTTTACGCTGCCGAACCACGACCAGAGTCGATCCAAGAGGTGGATTCTGGCTGGAGCCGTGACCGGCACCTTTCTCTGGGTGTTGGCGACCATTGGCTTTCGCCTCTTCCTGGCCAACACCGGGCGCTTCAGCGCCGTCTACGGCGTCGTCGGCGGAATGGTGGCACTCCTCATCTGGCTGTATCTGACGGCCATGTCGATCCTGATCGGCGGAGAGGTGGCTGCGGTCCTCGAACGCCGCCTCGGAAAAGACAAGCTCAGGCCCAGAGCTGCCTCGCGGAGCAGTGAGGCAGTGGGGCGGTGAGGTCTTGAGGGTTGAGGCGGCCGGGCGTACCTTCGGCCGATCTATGAGGGCTTGAGGGCGTAAGGGCTTGAGGGCTGAGGCGTCCGGGCGTTCCTTCCGGCCGATCTTTAGGGGCTTGGGGGCTTGAAGCGGCCGGACCCGTGCCGGCCGGGGCGTTTGGGGGGAGCACTGGTGGTGTCAGCCAGGCGCGAGGCTCTCCCCCGGTGATCCTGTCTCCAGTCTAACGCTCGCCGGGTCCCAGGTCGTTCAGTTCGCCTTCCAGCTCGCGCAGCCGGTTTTCCAGTGCCTCCAGGCGCTCGAGCAGCTCTTCCTGGTTCGATCCGTAGCTGTGGAGGCGCCCCTGCCAGTCCGATCTGCTCAGTTCCTCGTTCAGACGCTCGATCGCCTCGTCGAAGGCCTCGGTCCGCAATTCGATGACTTCGTCGAAGTCACCGTTTGGCAGAACCAGGGTATGGTGCTCCCCTCCCGGTTCGATGTGGAATTGCCGGACATCGACCCGAGGCCGTTCCAGCTTGTTGAGCGCAGCATCGAACGTCAGGACTCGAGCATTCCGCCACACCTCGAGCCTCACGACCTCCCCCTCTTCGTGTCTGGAGATCTCATGAAACAACTGGATAAACGTCCCGATGGGCTCGT
>JAUVRX010000141.1 GCA_030597375.1 Acidobacteriota bacterium | reverse complement strand
CGCTTGCGCCATTGTGTCACCAACCGGTTGTTCCAGATCGAGGTGGCCGAGGGGCCGGAGGCCGGCTGGTTTTCCCGCCCCGAACTGGCCGGGGTGCCGGTCACCGGACTGGTGGGAAAGGTCCTGAAGCTTCTTGATGGCTAGCCTGCGTGACCGGCTGACAACAGGAACCACCCGACCAGTTTGTCGTCGCTCTCCAGGAGTCGCTGCGAGGCCATGGAGCAGAGCAGCTTCAACAACCGGGTGGAGGAGGCCTTCTGGGTATCGAGGATTCCCTCCGCGACGCTGCGCGCGATGGCCAGGACGACGGCACCGGAGGTGTGGGCGCTGGCGCTGGCCGACCGCGGCAGATGATCCAGGACCGCCATCTCCCCGAAGTACTCGCCCCGGCCCAGGAAAGCCAGTCCCTCGTCGCCCCCACCGGGAACGAACTTGCTGATCAGGACCGTGCCATCGAGCACGACGTACATGGCCTCTCCGGGCTCGCCTTCGCGGAAGATCGCTTCCGCCGGGCCGTAGCTCTCCTCGCGCGACAGGGAGGCCAGGAAGTGGATCTCCATCGGAGTCAACCGCTGCTCGTCGAAGAGGTCCCGCTTGGCCGCCATGTCGACGCGAAAGCCCTCTCGTGGAGGAGGTTGGCCGGCAGGCCCCTGCTCTTTCTGCTGAGTACCGTCGGCGGCGAAGAACTCGGCGAGTTTCTGGTTGGAGGCGCGCAGCTTCAGGGACAGGCCCTTCCAAAGCGCCCAGGACAAGGCCATCTCGAACGCCGGTTCGGCTTCGGCCGCCTTTCGGAGCCGAACCAGATCCAGGGCCACCAACTCCACTCGTGTCTCGGCGATCGCTGTCAGATTGTGCTCCGCTGGCTCCAGGAGGAACCGCTCACCGAACAGGTCACCCCGGTTCATCGTCGCCAGGGTGAATGGGCCCAGTTGGGTGTCCCGCTGTAGACGGACCGCACCCTTGATGATCGCGTAGAGCGCCGAAGCGGTGCTGCCCTGGGAAAAGATCTCTTCGTTGGGCTGATGTCGCTGAATGGTCCCGCACGATGCCAGTCGTGCGAGAGGAGCGTCGTCGAACGACGCAAAGATTTCGCAGAGGCGGAGTTTCTTGGCAAGGCTCAAGGTGAGACCTATCTTAACTCGGCCGAATTCATGAGTCCCCAGGCATCGAATAGAGAGCTCTCGCCATCTCAGGCCGGCCTAGAGGAGTTGAAGTTGGGGTGGCTGGAGGGCATCGCAGACCAATTGCTCCGCCGAGTCCAGCCAGGTGTCGCGGACTGTGGGGCCGAGGCTGTGCACGGGCAGCCCGCGTCGCTCGATCTCCTGCCAGAGGCGGTCCTCCACCGCGAGTTGGAAGGTGGGATCGGTGGCGCGTAGACCGTCGGCACTGGGAGCCTCCACGATCGGCACGTGGAGCAGCAGGTCATAGGAGGTCATCCAGTTGTCCACCAACCCCTCGAGGGTGACCTGAGGTCCGGCTGCCAGCAGCAGATAGACATAGTTGTCCAGCACGCTGCGGTCGCAGAGCACGGCGTCATACTGGGATTGAGCAGCCAACTCTTCTGCGATCTGGGTATGGAGGATCCAGGACTGTGCGGCCAGGTTGGTTTCCTGGTTGATGGGCAGCGGGCATCGGCGAGCCACTTCTCGAACCATTTCGAGGTGGATGTCGCGAGCCTTCAGGCGGGCGGCGAGGCCGTAGCACAGGGTGGTCTTGCCGACCCCGTGGCTGCCGATGAAGGCCAGTTTGAAACTCCGTTCTCGAAACATCGATCGTACTATTCTAGCCCGCGTGACCCGAGCTGCAGCGCGTTCAGTCGCGCTCTTCTGGGAGGCGGAGGGTCGTATTGTCGTCGGCATCGTGGAAGGTGAGGCTTGCCGACTCGTCGTAATAGAGAACCGCGGCTCCCTGGGAATCTGGGCCGTGGAGAGCGAACCCGCCACCGCCATGCGCAAAATGCGCCGCACTGAGCCGGATGACACCCTCGTCGTCGCGGATGAAGAGCGCGGCTCCTCCGGCATCGTGATGGAGGGACAATCGGTCCCGGCCCGCCTCATCCAGAAGAGACAAAACGGGGGCACCATCGCGAATCGAAAGCTCGCCCCGGACTCGACCCTGTGTATCTACCAGTTCAAAGCGGGTGGCCCGAAGGGTCTTGTCTTCCGGGCTCACAGAGGGTGCAGCGCCGAGGAGGGCCAGGGTCGCCGTTACAAAGAGAACACCGAGAAGCAGACGGGTTTGCCTCTCGAGCGCTTGAATTCGACCTTCGAGTTCGTTCCGCATCGTGCCTCCGTTAGAGGATCAGGAAGAGGTCTTCGGCCGCAAGTGAGTCTCGATGGAGTCCAGGGCGAACGCCAGCTGACGATCCGTGATCACGAGAGGAGGACAGATCTGGAGCACATGACCTTCAGGGCCACCGACGAGAGCGAGAATTCCGTCGCCGAGCATCCCCTCGCGGAGCTCCTGAGCATAAGCAGCAGAGGACAGCTCGATTCCCCAGGCGAGGCCCAGCCCTCGGACCTCGACGACCGCCTCGTAGAGGTCCGACCAGCCCTGGGATCGCTCGGCGATGACTCGACCAAGGCCCGCGGCTCTGTCGGGCAGACCCTGCCTCTCGAGGACCTCCAGCACTGCCAGTGCGGCGGCGCAGGAGAGGGGGTTGGCGACAAAGGTCGCGGTGTGAAGCGCTTCGTGGCCTCCTCGCCAGGCTTCCATCAGCTGCTGGCGTCCCAGGACCGCACCGATGGGTAGCCCACCCGCCAGGGCCTTGCCGCAACAGAGCAGATCAGGCCGCACTCCGTCACTCTCCACGGCGAACCAGGAACCGGTGCGCCCGAGGCCCGTAAAGATCTCATCGGCGATCAGGGCGATACCGCGGCGCCGACAGAGGTCGGAGATCCCCGGAATCCAGCCCGTTGGAGCTGGGATGAGACCCTCACGTCCCACCATGGGCTCGAGGAGCACGCAACCGATGTCGGGGTGCCCCTCGATCAATTCGGCGATCGTCTCGACGGGGCAGCCGAACGGCAGGCGGCGAACCCAGGAATGGAAGAGAGGGAGGAAGGGTTGTCGGAACTCCTCGCGTGAGGTGACCTGGAGAGCTCCTAGAGTCAGCCCGTGGTATGCGGGATCGAAGGCCAGGACCCCGGGCTTTCCCGTTGCGAGGCAGGCCGTCTCGAGTGCGATCTCGACGGCGTCGGATCCAGAGACCGCGAAATAGACCCGCGCATCGTCTACGGGGGCTCTTCGGCAGAGCTCGCGGGCCAGCTGTACTCGAGAGGGGTGGGCGTGCACGTCACCGAGACCGTGAACGAGCTTCGAGGCCTGCCGGCGAATTGCCGAGACAACCAGCGGGTGTCGATGACCTACCGCCGCGACGCCGAAGCCGGCGGTCAGGTCGAGGTAGCGATTGCCATCCACGTCGAGCACATTGGAGCCCAGGGCCTCCTCCCAGACAACGGTGTCTTTGCCCAGCCCCAAGGTGTTGATACCGGGGGCCTCGTAGCTGTCCAGGTCGCGGCACAGTTGCCTCGCACGAGGCCCCGGAGGAGCTGTTTCGATGCGGGGAAGCAGGTCTCCGGAGGGCAGTCTGGACATCGGTGACCGGCGCCTGTCAGATCGCCCGCCTGCCGGCCAGGGATCGGGCCAGGGTGACCTCGTCGGTGTACTCGATATCGCCGCCGACCGGCATTCCGAAAGCGAGTCTCGTGACCTCGATATCGCGGGGCTTGAGAAGCCGGGCGAGGTAGAGAGCGGTGGCTTCCCCCTCGACGTCGGGGTTGGTGGCGAGGATGACTTCCGTGATGCCGTCAAGGCGCTCTAGGAGCCCCGAGATTCGCAGTTGCTCTGGGCCGATCCCACGCTGGGGCGACAGGGCTCCCATGAGGACGTGGTAGCGCCCATGGAATTCACGGGTCCGCTCGATGGGCTGAATGTTGAACGGCTCCTCGACGACGCAGATCTGGGTCTTGTCCCGCTGCTCATCCGTGCAAATCGAGCAGGGGTCGATGTCCGTAATGCCGTTGCAGCGGCAGCAATGAAAGAGCTTCTCTTTGACTTCGAGGATCGATTCCGCCAGGGCCCGGGCGTCGGCATCGGAGACCTTCAAGAGGTGATGCACCAGACGGGTGGCGGTCTTCGGGCCGATTCCAGGCAGGCGAGAGAACTCTCCAACGAGCCGCGACAGAGGGTCTGGCATCCGTCGAGTACTCCGCCTAGAAGAGACCGCCCAACCCACCCGCAAGTCCGCCGAGCTTTTGTTGTAGCTCCTCGTCCACCTTGCGGCCGGCCTCGTTGACGGCTGCCACCAGAAGGTCTTGCAGCATGGCTGGGTCCTCCGGGTCGAGCACCTCGGGATCGACGTGGGCGGCGACGAGCTGTTTGTGACCGTTCATCGTCACCGTCACCATTCCTCCTCCGACACTGGCTTCCACCGTCAGGTCACCCTGCTCCTGCTGGAGCTTCTCCTGCATCTGCTGCGCCTGCTTCATGAGCTTCTGTATGTTCATGGGATCTTCCTCAGTTGCTGTTTCCTTCTTCATCCCCCACGGCACGGGCCGTGCCCCCGAAGATGTCGAGGGCGGTCTGCACGGTGGGATGCTTGAGCACGGGGTTGGGTTCGGCCTCGTTGGTTGTCGCCGGCTTGTCAGCGGGTACGCTCTCTCGTATTCGCCATCGGGTCGGTTCACCCCAGACCGCCTTCAGGCATTCCTCGAGAATCGAACGGTTGGTCTTGCGGCTCAGCGCATCGGAGAGCCAGGTGTCGTTGGGGCGACTGTAGATCACCAACTCCCCCTCGGAATAAGCGAGGTGCTCCGCCCCCTCGAGGTGAGCAGCGAGGGGTTGCTTGCGCTGACTCACCAGGTCGAGGAGCTCGCGAACCTTCTCATCGGTGGTCCGTACCGTGGGAGTCTCGCGGGGCTCGGATGTGGACTGGCCCACCGGCGTTTCGCCCGGGGTCGAAGGGGGCGCTTCCGGGGGGGTGGCTTCGGCATGAGGAGCGGCCGCGGCCGGCTCGACGGCCGGTGAAGGAGGCGTGGTTTCATCGGCTACCGGAAGCGAAGCCGCCAGGAGGTCGGGGAGGTTGCCGCCGCCGAGCAGGGTCTCGATGCGGGTCAACTTGGGCAACTCGGCCGCTCTCAACCAGGCGATCTCGAGCGCCAGCAGGCCGGCCTCGCTACGCCGCACGGCGACTTCGCTGTTGAGGAGATGGTGAAGGAGCCGGAGCAGATTCTCGTACCCTACCTCTTTGGCCAGTGCTTTGAGCCGCTCGGTGTCCTCCCGGGGAAGATCCACCTCTTCTTCGGGCACGTCGAGAGCCAGGTGAAGAGCGTCCCGACAGAACACCAGGAACTCCCGATAGACATGTCGAGGGTCCCAGCCCTCCTGCTCGATCTCACTCACCAGCGCCGAGACCTGGGAGCTTTGGCCTCGAAGGATCGCTTCGAGCAGTTGCTGGCGGACCGCGGAGGCTACACCTCCAAGAATGCGGGCCGCGTCCTCATCGGCGATCTTGCCGGAGCCGAAGGTCGCCAGTTGGTCGAGGAGGGCGACGGCGTCCCGGACACTCCCCTCTCCAGCACGAGCGAGCATTCGCAGCGCCGTCTCCCCGACTTCGATCTTCTCCTCATCTGCCACCTTGCGGAGATGGGCCGTCAGGGTGGCAGGTCGAACGCGGCGAAAGTGGAACTCCTGGCAACGGGAGAGGATGGTCGCCGGTACGGCGTCGATCTCCGTGGTGGCGAAGATGAAAACGAGGTGGGGCGGCGGCTCCTCGACGATCTTGAGGAGCGCGTCGAAGGCCTGCCGCGAGAGACGGTGGATCTCGTCGATGACCACGACCTTGTAGCGGTCGCGTGCCGGTCCGTACTTGAGGCTCTCGGTGAGCTCGCGAACCTGCTCGACCTTCGAGTAGGTTGCGGCGTCGACCTCGATGACGTCGAGATCCGACCCCGAGGTGATGTCGCTGCAGGTTTGACAGTCGTTGCAGGGATCCGCGGCGGGTCCGTTCTCACAGTTGAGCGCCTTGGCTAGAACGCGCGCCACGCTGGTCTTGCCGACTCCGCGGATTCCGGAGAAGAGGTAGGCCTGGGCGATCCGTCCGTCTTTGAGCCCATTGCGCAGGGCCGTGACGATGGACTCCTGGCCCACCACGGTGGAGAAATCTTGCGGGCGCCACTTGCGGGCGAGAACCTGGTAGGCCATATCGAACGAGGAGGCCAGCGTTTGACGAAGGGTTCCGGTTGGACTGCGGCACCCGACCGGAGTGCCTTATCGCTGCTCCCTTCCGGGCCTGACGAGGTTCGGTACTGATCGGTGCACAGGACCCGAACCCTTCGTCAAACGCTGGCCTGGTTCATGCTACGCGCTGCCTCTGTCGATGTAAAGGTGAGACGACCGTGGCCTGGTAATATAGGACAGGGTCGGCGTCTGCGCGTAAACTCCTGTCGAGCGATGGATGATGCGAAGTGGATGCGCGAGGCGCTGGCCGAAGCCCGACAGGCGGCATCATTGGGAGAGGTGCCGGTCGGGGCGGTGGTGGTTTGCGCCGAGAGAATCGTCGGCCGAGGTCACAACCGTCGCGAGATCGATGGCGATCCGGTAGGTCATGCCGAGATCGTGGCGATCCGCCAGGCGGCCGAGGCTGCCGGCAATTGGCGATTGACAGGTTGCAGCTTGTATGTGACTTTGGAGCCCTGTGCCATGTGTGCCGGGGCCCTGGTCAACAGCCGGGTCGAGCGGCTCGTGTTCGGAACCAGGGACCCCAAGGCAGGCTACTGTGGCAGCCTGGGCAACCTGGTGCAGGATTCGCGACTGAACCACCGCCTGGAGGTGACAGAAGGAGTGCTCTCCGAAGAGTGCTCGGAGGTGATCCAGCGGTTCTTCAGTAGACTCCGCCGCGGCTAGAGTTCTTTGAAGCAGGCGCAGTTCGGGTTTTTTCAGGAGAGGTGACCGAGTGGCCGAAGGTGCACGACTGGAAATCGTGTGTAGGGGCAACTCTACCGTGGGTTCGAATCCCACCCTCTCCGCCACACCCCTGCCGACTCAACGATGAGGTAACAAGGCGTTGGAGCACGGCGCTGAGAGTCAAGATAGGTGGGATTCGAACACGGAGGGGTAGGTGCGGGTGGTGCAGTGTAGGCGACCTCAGGGAGCCAACCCTGCGAGCCGAGCGCTTGTCGCGAGGCTGCCAGGAAACATCGTTCGTCTTCGTGTCGTGGAGCGACACGAATCCCACCCTCTCCGCCAGTGCCCCCGCTCCCACCTTGTGGGCTGAGGCGGTCGGCGCCTCTGCCGGCCGTTCTTTGAGGTAGTGGGGCGGTGAGGCCTTGGGGCAAAAAGGTGGGTTCGAGAGCT
>JAUVRX010000057.1 GCA_030597375.1 Acidobacteriota bacterium | reverse complement strand
CTCGTAGCACTCCCAGTTGCGAGCCGCCTTGCCGGAGCCTCCGTAGACGATCAATTCTTCCGGATGCTCGGCGACTTCGGGGTCCAGGTTGTTCATCAGCATGCGCAGCGCCGCCTCCTGCTGCCATCCCTTGCAACTGAGCTCTGTACCCCTCGGGGCTCGTATGCCGACTCTGGTAGTCATTGCAGGTGTTTCCTCCTCCTTGCTCTTACCTCAGGTCGCCGAGGTGAGGCTCGATCTCATCGACGACGAAGATCTCCGCTATGGCCAGGTCGGGCGCCAGCTCCCGATCTTCCTCCCATTTCGGTACCAGGGCACGGATCGAATCGTGCAATCGCTCCAAGGCCGGGCTCGACTTCAATGGACGCCTCAAGTCGATCCCCTGCGCCGCCGCCAGCAGCTCGATGGCCAGAATCCGGTCCACGTTCCTGACCACCTGGCCCAGTTTGAGGGCGGCCCACATGCCCATGGAGACGTGATCTTCCTTCTCCGCCGAGGTCGGGATCGAGTCGACGCTCGCAGGGTGGGCCAGCGTCTTGTTCTCGCTGACCAGCGCTGCGGCGGTGACCTGCGCGATCATGAAGCCAGAGTTCAGACCCGGATCCTCGGTCAGGAACGGCGGCAGTCCGGAGAATGCCGTGTCGGTGAGCTTGTCGATGCGACGCTCGCTGATGGAGCCCAGCTCGGCGGTCGCAATGGCCAGAAAATCGGCTGCCATGGCGATCGGCTCGCCGTGAAAATTGCCGCCGCTGAGGATCTCGTCGTCCCCGGCGAAGACCAGAGGGTTGTCGGTGACCGAGTTCATCTCGATTTCGAGGCGACGCTCGACATCGGCCAGGACGTCGCGAACCGCTCCATGGACCTGCGGCATGCATCGAACCGAGTAGGGGTCCTGAACCCGCGGATCGTCCTGTCGGTGCGACTCGAGCAGTCCAGAGCCCTGCATCAGATTCCAGAGATTGGCGGCGCTGGCCTGCTGACCCGGGTGTGCTCTGAGCTCGTGGATTCGGGCCTGAAAGGGTGTGTCCGTACCGAGAAGGGCCTCGGTGCTCAAGGCGCCTACCAGGTCGGCGACCCGCACCAGGCGCCGTACCTCCAGAACCGCGAGAGCCAACAGCGAGCTCATGGCCTGGGTACCGTTGATCAGAGCCAGGCCCTCTTTCGGTTCCAGGCCCACCGGTTCGAGACCAGCTCGCCGAAAGCCCTCGGCGCTCAGCATGTCGTCGCCCTCGAAGCTCACCCTGCCGCGACCGATGACCGGCAATGCCAGATGGGCCAGTGGCGCCAGGTCACCACTGGCTCCGACGGAGCCCCGGCTGGGAACCACGGGCAGGACATTGCGGTCGAGCATGGCGAGCAGGAGCTCCACCAGCTCCGGGCGCACTCCGGAGAACCCTCTCGCCAGGGTGTTGGCCCGCAACAGGAGCATGCCCCGGACGACCGCCGATGGCAGCGGCTCTCCGACCCCCGCCGCGTGGCTCATCACCAGGCGCTCTTGAAGCACGCGAATCTGGTCGTTGGGAATCCGAACCCTGGCCAGGTTGCCGAAGCCCGTGTTGACGCCATAGACCGGTTCGCCCTCCATGGCCCGGGCTTCGAGACGCTGAATCACTTCCCTCGACCGACTCAGGGCCTGTCGCGCCTGCTCGGAAACCCCACAGGGTTCCTGCTCGTGCACCACGGCGGCGAACTGCTCGAGAGTCAATCCGGTACCTGTCAGCTCGATCATCTAATTTCCCGCCTGTCTACACCCTGTGTCGACTACTCCCTCGCAGGAACGATACCACCAGACGAGAACCGGCAAGCGCGCCTCCAGGCCCATGAAGGCCCGCTGCGAGTCCACTCGAGATCCTCAGCCCACATGATTCATGAGCCCCGCGTCGACCGTGCGAGATGCCAGGCGCCGGATCCGTCTATGAGGGTGATGCTGGCCCGTGCCACTTCGGCCGTGCCTTGCACCTGGGCACCGGCTCAAGAGCGTCCCAGCCACGATGGCAGCGTCGGCCGACTCTTGGCACCCTACGGGGTATAGATCGGCTCTCATTGGCGCAGCTGCCCGCGCGTAACCCATTCTCTGAGTGCAAGTTGAAGCGCGATCCTACTTTCGGATAGGACGGGGTCCTGTACTGAGTTTCCTTGTCTCGAAGGTGGCCAGACGTTGGCTGACACTCTTCGTGGCGAACTTCACAGATTTGTAACGGATCCCACAGACGCGCCGGCCTCTTCTTTCTACAGTAGAGGCCAGGCTAGAGGCACAACAGGTTCGTCGCCTCGCCGTTCACTAGCGTGGAGCCAGGGAATGACCTCGGAACGAGACCGCGAGATGCGGGGGACGACGCGACTGCAGAAGGCCGCGATCGAGTCCGCAGCCAATGCGATCTTCATCACCAACAAGGCGGGTGTGATCGTATGGGCGAATCCGGCCTTCGAGGTGTTGACCGGCCACCCAGTCGACGAGGTCCTCGGGTCGAATCCCCGAGTTCTCAAGTCCGGCAAGCAGGACGACAAGTTCTACCGTGACTTGTGGCGGACGCTTCTGAAGGGAGAGGTCTGGCAAGGCAGGGTGACGAACCGGCACAAGTCAGGCGGGCTCTACACGGCCGAGCAGACGATTACGCCGATACTCGACGGCGACGGAGTTGTCACACACTTTGTCGCCATTCACGAGGACATCACGGCACGGCTGGCGTCGGAAGAGCGCATCGCTCACATGGCGCTACACGACTTCGTGACCGACTTGCCGAACCGGTACGCCCTCGACAGCCGACTCGACGTCGAGCTCATCCGGGCCCGCCGCCTGGGTACCCGAGTCGCCGTTCTGTTGATCGATTTCGACAACTTCAAGGAAGTCAACGACACTTTCGGCCACGCCGCCGGTGATGAGCTCCTCATAGCAGTCGGCCAAAGGCTCAAGCGAACGCTCCGTGATGTCGACATGATCTGTCGACTCGGGGGCGACGAGTTCGCGGTAGTCCAACCGGACATTACAAACAGGAGAAACGCCGCGAACCTCGCCGAGAGGTTGTTGCGAGCCTTCGTGGAGAGTTTCGACGTCGGATCGCAAGAGATCTCGGTCAACGCGAGTATTGGGGTCTCGGTCAGTAATCGCGAGACGACCTCCAAGTCCGAGTTTCTCAGAGAGGCGGACCTTGCCCTCTATCGGGCCAAGAGTGAGGGCCGTAACACCTATCGATTCTTCAAGAGCGAGATGGACAGGGAGATCAAGCGCCGGGTGAAGCTGGCCCAGGATCTTCACAGAGGGATTCAACACGACGAGCTCTTTCTCGAGTACCAGCCCCAGGTCGATCTCGGTGATCGCCGCATCGTGGGAATCGAAGCGCTCCTGCGATGGCGACACCCCGAGCTCGGCATCGTGGCGCCGAGCGAGCTCGTGCCCATCGCCGAGAGTTCCGGACTGATAGAGGAGGTAGGAGAGTGGGTGCTGCAGGCGGCGTGCAGGCAGGCAAAGAACTGGCAGAGTCGCAACCTGCCGGCGCTTCCCGTTGCGGTCAACCTCTCTGCGGTCCGGCTTCGCGATCCGCGCTTTGTCAGCAAGGTCTCACGCATCCTAGCCAAGAGCGAGCTCGAACCGCGCTATCTCGAGCTCGAGCTCACCGAGCGCGTGCTGATGGAGGGCAAGGAATCCGTTAAAAGGACACTCGAGACCCTGGATGATCTCGGAGTCCGCATCTCTCTCGACCACTTCGGCACAGGCTACGCTTCGCTCGACTACCTTCGGCGCCACCCACTGAGCAAGATCAAGATCGACCAGTCGTTCGTCCACGACATGGAGACCAACTTCAAGAACGCGGCCATCGTCGGTGCGGTTATCGACCTGGCGGCCAAGCTCGATCTGCAGGTCATTGCCGAGGGCGTCGAAGCTGCCGATCTGGTTCAGAGCCTGATCGATGAGGGCTGCGACGAGGTCCAGGGTTTCTACGTCAGCCGACCGGGATCCGCCGAAGAGCTCATGCTGCTGCTGACGAATGGCAGCGACCACATTCAGGCCTATCCAAGATAGGAAGGTGGTGGGCTCTGCCCGCTGCTCTCCGAGCACGATGTGGGGACAGACCAGATGGCACTGTCAACTCAGCGTCTGTCGAGCGAGATTTGGGCCGCAAGGAAGGAGCGCTGTCGCAATATCCGGTGGTTGGCTGGCCGCAGCCGATGACATCCCGAGGTGCGAGATTCCAAGGGCCGGATCCGTCTATGAGGGTGATGCTGGCCCGTGCCACTTCGGCCTCACCCTGGGGTGTGGAGGCCATTCCGATCCAGATCGAGGTAGACCTGCACAACGGTCTGCCTCAGATGCAGATCGTCGGGTTGCCGGACACCGCAGTGCGGGAGAGCCGGGAACGGGTGCGCTCGGCCATCCGTAACTGTGGCTTCAAACTGGAACCTCGCGCGGTCATCATCAATCTGGCTCCAGCCGACGTCCGCAAGGAGGGCAATCATCTGGATCTGGCCATCGCATTGGCCCTGCTGGCGGCCTACGACCACATTCCTCCCGACTGTCTCGACGATCGACTCTTCTGTGGCGAGCTGGGTCTGGATGGCAGTATTCGGCCCATCCGCGGAGCCCTCGCCATCGCCGAGTTGGGTCGCAGCCATGGAGCCTGGGAGGTCCTTCTACCAGCCCCCAACTGTGCCGAGGCTGCTGCCCTCGGAACGGTTCCGGTCATCGGCGTGCGCAACCTCGCCGAGACCATCGAGCATCTGGTGGGCACCTCCCCCCTGACACCGGCCCCGAAGTGCCACTCGATCCACGAGACGGCCCCCCGGGGACCCGATCTGGCCGAGGTGCGGGGGCAGGGAACCGCCAAGAGAGCCCTCGAGATCGCCGCCGCTGGGGGGCACAACATGCTACTCATCGGGCCGCCGGGCGCCGGCAAGACCATGCTGGCGCGAAGGCTGCCTCCCCTGCTTCCTCCCCTGAACCAGGCCGAAGCGATCGCCGTAACCAAGATCTACTCCCTCGTGGCGGCTGAACCACCTAACGGCCTCGTGACCACGAGACCCTTCCGCAGCCCCCACCCCAACACCAGCACTGCCGGCATGGTTGGCGGCGGCAGCTTCCCGCGGCCTGGCGAAGCGACTCTCGCCCATCACGGAGTCCTGTTCCTGGACGAGCTGCCGGAGTTTCGTCGCGACACTCTGGAGGCGCTGCGTCAACCGATGGAAGAAGGCGAGCTCATGGTGGTGCGGGCGCGGGCGCGCCTGCGGTTTCCGGCCCGCTTCATTCTCCTGGCGGCCATGAATCCCTGCCCCTGTGGACATCTCGGCGACACCCTGCACGAGTGCGTCTGTCCGCCTGGACAGGTGGAGCGTTACCGATCGAGGATCTCGGGTCCGCTCCTGGATCGCATCGATCTACATATCGAGGTGCCCGCCGTCTCACTCGAGGAGCTCGACGGCAAGCCCGGTGAGCCCACGGCATCGGTGGTCTCCCGCGTCGAGGCAGCTCGAGCCCTGCAGGGCGCTCGTTTCGACCCAGCCTTCCCCACTCCGTACAACTCCGCCCTGAGCGGAGAGACCCTTGAAAAGGCCTGCAAACTGACCAGGGCGGGCCGGTCGCTACTCGAATCGGCCTTCGAGAAGCTCGGCCTGTCGGCGCGCTCCGTGCATCGGCTGCTCAGGGTTGCCCGCACCATCGCCGACCTCGAGAGCTGCCCTGCGATCCAGCCGGCACATCTGGCCGAAGCCATTCAATACCGTGCCCTCGACCGCCGTCTTCCGACCTGACCGCGAGGCAAGCCGAATGTGTCATTTCGTGCCTACCCGATAGAGTGGGCCGAGACTCCCTTATTTGGGAGTTGCAGCACCAGGCCTCTGGTGTCAGAGTCAGTGTGGGATGTCCACTGATGGAGCATCCCGAGGAGGACGATTGTCATGAAGATTCGCGATGAAGAAGTTCTCGACTACCACTCGAAGGGACGTCCGGGCAAGCTCGAGGTCATCTCCAGCAAACCCTGTATTACGCAACGCGACCTGTCCCTCGCCTACACGCCAGGTGTCGCCGTACCGTGCCTCAAGATCGAGGCGGCGCCGGAGGAGGCCTATCGCTATACCGGCAAGGGCAACCTGGTAGCGGTCATCTCCAACGGCACGGCCGTCCTCGGCCTCGGCGATATCGGCGCTCTCGCCGGCAAGCCGGTCATGGAGGGCAAGGGAGTTCTCTTCAAGCGATTCGCCGACGTCGATGTCTTCGACATCGAGATCGACAGCCACGACCCCGACGAGATCATCAAGGCCTGCAAACTCCTGGAACCGACCTTCGGCGGTATCAATCTGGAAGACATCAAGGCACCCGAGTGCTTCTACATCGAAGAGACCCTGAAGAAGGAGCTCTCGATCCCGGTCTTCCACGACGACCAGCACGGCACCGCGATCATCTCCGGCGCCGCGCTGCTGAATGCCCTGGAGCTGGTCGCCAAGGACATCGGCGAAGTGCGAGTCGTCTTCAGCGGCGCCGGGGCCAGCGCCATCGCCTGCGCCAACTTCTACATCAGTCTCGGCGTCAACCCAGAGAACCTGATCCTCTGCGACAGCAAGGGAGTGGTCTACAAAGGTCGCAAGGAGGGCATGAATCCCTTCAAGGAGAACCTCGCGAACGACACCGACGCCAGATCCCTGGCCGACGCCATGGCTGGTGCGGACGTCTTCGTAGGTCTCTCCAGGGCGGATGTGGTCAACCAGGACATGGTGCGTAGCATGGCCGAGAATCCGATCATCTTCGCCATGGCCAATCCCGACCCGGAGATCACCTACGATGACGCCAAGGCGGCCCGCTCCGACGTCATCATGGCCACTGGCCGATCCGATTACCCCAATCAGGTCAACAACGTACTGGGCTTCCCATTCATCTTCAGGGGAGCCCTGGATGTGCGTGCCACCACCATCAACGAAGAGATGAAGCTGGCGGCGACGCGAGCGCTGGCCGACCTGGCCAAGCAGGATGTACCCGACTCCGTCATGAACGCCTACGGAGTAGACACGCTCCGCTTCGGACGCGACTACCTGATCCCGAAGCCGTTCGATCATCGCGTCCTGATCTGGGAGGCGGCGGCCGTCGCCCAGGCCGCCATGGACAGCGGTGTGGCCCAGCATCATGTGGACATCGAAGAGTACAAGGAAGAGCTGGAGAGGCGTCTCGGCAAGGCACAGCACGTCATGCGCATTATCATGAATCGCGCCAAAATCGCGCCGAAGCGGCTCGTCCTACCCGAAGGCGCCGATCGGAAGATTCTCAGGGCGGCTCAGGTCATTCTCGACGAGGGATTCGCGACGCCCATTCTTCTCGGCAACGCGGAGCGCATCCGCAAACGGATCGCTGAGCTGGAGCTCAACCTCGATGGGGTCGTAATCGAGGAGCCCACGGCCGACAAGGAGAGCTGGAAGCGTTACACCCGGGCGTTGTTCGACCTGCGGCGCCGCAAGGGGATGACGAAGGCAGATGCCCGAGCGGCCCTGCGGGATCCCATGGCCTGGGGCGCCATGATGCTGCGGATGGGCGACGCCGACGCTCTGGTCGGCGGTATCAGCCATCACTACCCGGAGACGCTCCGGACCTTCCTCAAGATCATCGGTCCACGTCCAGATCTTTCTCGTGTCGCCAGCGTCTTCATGATGATCGTCAAGGACAGGGTCTACCTCTTCGCGGACCCGACGGTCAACATCGATCCTTCCGCCGAAGAGCTGGCAGACATCGCCCTGAGCAGCGCCGAGGTCGCCGAGCATTTCCACCTCGAGCCTCGCGTGGCGATGATCTCGTTCTCCAACTTCGGTAGCGTCTCCCACCCACAGGTGCGGAAGGTGCAGAAGGCCACCGAGTTGGTCCGCTTGCGCCGACCCGACCTCATGGTGGATGGCGAGATGCAGGCCGACACCGCGGTCGAGCCGAAGCTGATCGAGGAGTTCTACCCCTTCAGCAGCTTGACGAGCCGTGCCAACGTGCTGGTCTTTCCGGAAATACAATCGGCGAACGTCGCCTTCAAGCTGGTGCAGCGACTGGGCGGGGCCGAGGCGATAGGCCCGATTCTCACCGGCATGAACCTACCGGTCCACCTCTTGCAGTACGGCTGCGAGGCCAAGGATGTGGTGCACATGGCCGCCATCGCGGTCGTCGACGCTCAGGAAGCCGACGGTGTGGAGCTCCCACCCATGGGCGAGCTGGAAGAGCCCGAACCGGTCATAGTGAGCTGAATCATCCGAACGAGGCCATCAAGGCCGCCGGCCCACCGGGGTCGGCGGCCTCATTCTCTACTCGAAGATCATCTCGTAACTGTAGACCCCCTCGGAAAGCGTGCTGCGAGTCTTGCAGTTGCTGTGGTTGAAGACCGCCTGCATGGCTCGGTTCTGGGCCAGGACCTCGGCCGTGAAACCACGGATACCATTGCGCCTGGCGATCTTCTTGAGGTGGTTGAAAAGGAAGGTCCCGATGCCCTTGCCCTGCCAGGTGTCAACGGCGACGAAGGCGACCTCCGCCAGATTTGTCGTCGGATCCAGGTAATACCGCCCGATGGCCACGATCCGCTCTCCGTCTGCCTCCGGTACGGTGCCGACCACCGCGACGTCCTTGCGATGATCGATGTAGACGAAATCCTGGATCTGCTTGCGGGGCAGGCGCTTCAAATCGCTCATGAAACGATAGTAGATCGTCTGCTGGGAGAGCTCATAGAACAGGTTCCGCATGCGATGCTCGTCCGTGGGATGGATGGGACGAAATCCGATCTGGGTTCCGTCCATGAGCAGCATGGTCGTGGACAGCTCTTTGGGACCGACGACGATCTTGCCTTCGACATCGGCAAGATCAGCCGACAGATACCGAGTCTCGATGGCCTGGCGAAGCAACTCGGCTCGAAAGTCTGGATGGGCCACGGAAATCAGTGCCAGGGCCCTCTCTTGAACGCTCTTGCCGTGCAGGTAGGCGGCGCCATATTCGGTGATCACATAGTGCACGTCCGCCCTCGTGGTAACGACTCCTGCCCCTGGGCTCAGATAGGTCACGATGCGTGACACGCTACCGCCTTTGGCGGTGGATGGCAGAGCGATAATGGCCTTCCCACGGTGAGCTCGGGCGGCGCCGCGATTGAAGTCCACCTGTCCGCCGACGCCGGAGAAGAACTTGGAGCCGATGGAGTCGGCGCAGACCTGGCCCGTCAGATCCACCTCCAGAGCGACATTGATCGCCACCATCTTGTGGTGCTGGCTGATGATGAACGGATCGTTGACATATTCGGTGGGTTGGAAGCTGAACAGCGGATTGTCGTCGATGTAGTCGTAGAGCTTGCGGGTCCCGAGGCAGAAACTGGCGACGATCTTCCCCCTGTCGAGAGTCTTCCGTGTACCGGTGACGACCCCCGCCTCGATCAGGTCGACAAGCCCGTCCGTAATCATCTCCGTGTGGATACCGATGTCCTTCTTGCCTTCGAGAAACGAAAGCAGCGCATGGGGAATGCGCCCGATTCCGACTTCGATCGTCGAACCGTCCTCGACCAGGGCCGCTACATACTCGGCGATCTGTCGGGTGTCCTCGGTGGCCTCCGCATAGGTGGTCTCCAGAATCGGCTCATCGCTGGGAACCAGGAAATCCAGGTCGAAGACATGCACCAGGGAATTGCCATGAGTCCAGGGCATATTGGGGTTGACCTGGGCGATCACCAGGGAGGCGTTCTCCGCTGCGCTCCTGACGATGTCCACGGACACTCCGAGACTGCACATGCCTTTCTCGTCGGGTGGTGTGACCTGAATGAGCGCCACGTCCAGTGGAAGCTGACCGCTGCTGAAGAGGCGCGGAATGTCGGAAAGGAAGACGGGAGTGTAGTCCCCCAGACCCTCCTGAATGATCTCCCGAACGTTCTCGGCGATGAAGAAGCTGTTGATACGGAAGTAGCGAGTCAACTCCCGGTGAGCGTAGGGCGCTTCACCGAAGGTCAACAGATGCACGATCTCGGTATCCGGCAACTCCTGGGAACGCCTGGTCAGTGCCCGCACGAGCTCCATCGGCTCGGCACAGCCCGTGCCGATGAAGACCCTCTGTCCCGGCCGCAGGCTGGAGACAGCCTCGTCGGCGGTGGCGATCATGTCGGCGTACTTCTCCTGCCAGGCAGGGTCGAAGCGACTCATTCCTCCTCCTGGGGGCCGAGGGTCATGCGGGCATCGGCGACGTAGGATTCACCGCCCACCTGCCCGACGATGAAGGGGTTCAGATCCAACTCGACGATTTCGGGATAGTCCGTCGACAGCTGGCTGATGCGCTGGAGACCCCCGGCTATGGCTTCGAGATCCACGGCCAACTCTCCACGGACTCCCGTCAACAGGGAGTAGGAGCGGGTGGCCTTCAACATCTGCATGGCTTCATCGGCGGTGATGGGAGCCAGATGGAAGGTCACATCCTTCATGACCTCGACGAAGATTCCACCGAGGCCGAACATCAGCATCGGCCCGAACTGGGGATCTCGGGTCATCCCCAGGATCACCTCTCGTCCCCTCTTCCCCATCGCCTCGACGTAGACACCCCTCACACGAGCCTCGGGGAGACTGCGGGTGGATCGAAGCATCAGTAGATCGAAGGCGTCGCGGACCTGCTCGGCCGTCGCCAGGCTCAGCCGTACCCCACCCACATCCGATTTGTGGATGATGTCCGGCGAGACGATCTTCAGCACCACCGGATAGCCGATCTGATTGGCGGCCTCCACGGCCTGGGACGAAGTTTCGACGAGTCGGCCCATGGGTATGGTGAAGTCGTAGGCCCGCAGGATCTCCTTGCCTTCCACCTCGCCGATCTGGCGGAGCTTCATCCGTCGATGCCAGCGAATGACCCTCTCGACTCGACGCCGATTCACGGGGAACCGCATCACGACCCTGGGCGGTCTGTGGCGCCAGGTAGCGTAGTCCACCATCCCCCTGAGGGCTCTCACCGCCCTTTCTGGAGAGGAATAGTTGGGGATGTTCAGGGAGGTCAGGAGACGCCGTGCCTCCTCCACCCTGTCGCCGCCGAGAAAGGCCGCTACCAGGGGTTTCTTGCCTTCGTGAGCCTGAGCCAGCCGACCGGCCAACTCCACCGGACGGGTCATGTTCTGGGGTGTGGCGATCACCAGAATCGCATCGCTGCAAGCGCTCGTCTGGATCGTCTCGAAGGCGGCCATGTAGCGGTCGGGATCCGCATCACCGATGACATCGATCGGGTTGGCCACCGACGCCGCGGACGGTAGGACTGCCCGCAAGGCCTCCTGGGTTGCCGCATCTGGAGTCACCAGTTCGAGTCCCGAGCCTTCCGCCGCATCGGCGGCCATGATGCCGGGCCCCCCAGCGTTGGTGATGACCGCCAGCCGCCTGCCCCTGGGCAGCGGCTGCATGGCGAAGACCTGGGCATAGTCGAAGAGCGACTCGAAGGTCTCGGCTCGAATCACCCCGGCGCGCTTGAAGGCAGCCCAGTAGGCGATATCGGCACCCGCCAGACTGCCGGTGTGCGAGGAAGCCGCCTTCGCTCCGGCGGCCGTCACACCGACCTTGAGGATGACAACCGGCTTGATATCGGCCGCCTCCTGAGCGGCTGCCAGAAATCTCTCGCCGTCGTCGATGCTCTCCAGGTAGCCGGCAATGACCCGGGTTTCGTCGTCCCTGGCCAGGGCCTCCAGGAAGTCCACCTCGTTGAGGTCGGCCTTGTTGCCGAAGCTGACGGTCATTCCCAGCCCGATTCCCTGACTCGCCGCCCAATCGAGGATGGCGACACAGAGGGCTCCGGATTGGGAGATCACCGAGATGCCGCCGACAGGCGGCATGACCGGAGCGAACGTCGCGTTCAATTTGTGGTGGGCGTTGATCAGACCCACGGAGTTCGGGCCCATGAGCCTGACCCGGTGCTGCTGACAGAGGCCCGCGATTCTCGCCTCCAGATCGGCACCATCCTCCCCCACCTCCTTGAAACCGGCGGTAAGGATCACCATCGACCCGACCCTGGCGGCCAGCGCCTCCTTGACCGCAGCCTCGACCTTGCTCACGGGCAGGGCCACGAGGCAGAGGTCCACCGGCTCCGGGAGCGAGGACATATCCGGGTAGCAAGGCAGGCCGAGGATCTCGTCGGCCCCCGGGTTGACCGCATAGATGGCGCCTTCGAATCCACCAGCCTGGAGGTTGGCCAAGACCTCGTGGCCTACCTTGCCGGGGCTTCGGGAGGCACCGAGCACGGCGACCGACTGGGGCCTCAACAAGGACTCAAGCATTGCTCGTTTCTATTGGCTCGACCGGCCGCCGCGCCAGGGCCCACACAACGACCGACGAGGCCGCCGCGAGGAAGCAGAGGACACCAGCGAACAGGAAGGCCAGGACATACTCCCCGGTGGCGTCGAACAACACTCCTCCGACCACGGGCCCGAGAATGCCGGCGACTCCGTATGCTGTGAAGATCCAACCGTAGTTCATACCGAAATTCTTGGTGCCGAAGTAGTCGGCCGTAGCCGACGGGAAGAGGGCAAAATTGCCGCCGAAGTTGAGGCCGATCCACGCCGAGGCCAGGAATACCGCCAGCACGGAGTCGATACCGGCCAGCATCATGAAGCCGAGCCCTTGCCCGAGGAACATGATCATCATGGCCCGGGGGCGATCGATGATGTCGCTGATCTTGCCCCAGAATATTCGGCCGATGGCGTTGAAGATGGCCAGAATGCCCACCGGCTCCACGAACCGACCGAAGCTGCCCATCCATTCGGGGGCGAAGGTGCTGCCGCCCAGGATGGTCGCCATCATCGGCTTCCACTGGCCGATGGCCAGCAAGCCAGAGGTGGCACCGAAGATGAAAGTCATCCACAGCATGCAGGCCAGGGGCCGGTCCAGCATCTGGCGCCAATCTACATCCCGCTGAGCTTTGACGACCGCCGGATCCGGAGTCCAGCCAGGCGGCTTCCAGCCCTCAGGTGGATTCCTCAGGAAAGACGCACCCAGGAGCACTCCGACGCCGGCCACCAGACCGTGCAGTACGAAGAAAGCCCGCCAACCGATGCCGAAACCAGGTCCCGCCGAAAAACCCAGGCCGATCATGAGGATCTGGGCCAGACTCAGGGTTTCGTCTCCACCCCCTGGTGCCTGCAGGAGAACCGAAGCCGGGCCAGCGAAGAAGAGCG
>JAUVRX010000260.1 GCA_030597375.1 Acidobacteriota bacterium | reverse complement strand
AGGTGGCCTACGATGTCGGGGTGCAGTTGGGGCAGGGGCATCCCAATCAGTACGACTCGACGTTGGCCCTGCAACTTCGCCGCGAGCAGGTGCGCCTCCTGGATCGTGACGAAGCTCGCATCAAGGAAACCTCCCTGGCGCTGGCACAGCAGGTAGAGCAGGCCTGGCGGGAGTTCTCTTCACGCGCCGGCTAGCCCCCTCCAGGTCATTCGACCAAGCGAATTCCCTCCGCTTCCGGTGAGAGGGAGATCGATTGTGGAAGGTGGAGGCCCTCCAGCCAGACGATCCTCTGTCGCTTCAGCAGCCTCGATAGATCTTGGTAGGCGACGACGAGCCGCTGGCGGCTCGAGATGTCGACGGCTGGTCCCCAGGAGGCCACCTCCTTGACGCCCCTGACCGGGGTCCAGATGATCACCGGCACCCGGAGTCGCCGCAGATAGCGGCGGACCGCCATCGGTGTCAGTTGGCTGCGATCCTCGGGCTCGGGACCGGCGATCAGGAGAACGACCCGGCGCCGACCGGATCTTGCGGCTGCCATCCCGGCGACCGCGACCGCATCGGCGAGCCGTTGCTCCTGGGAGTCGAGGCTTCGTGGGACCACGGAAGCGAACAGCCGCAGCAGGGTACCATCGCGATGAGAGAAGGGCTCGGAGGGAGGAAAGAGCTGATAGCGGTAGCCCTGGCGCTCGATTTGTCGGGCTTGGGGCGAGATGAACCGCAACGTGTGGCTCTTCTTCAAGGGAGGGTCCTGGATTGCGCTCGGGGCTCGATAGCCGCCCTGGCGGGCTCTTCTGGTTGGCGAACGGAGGCCTGCCAGGGTTCCGATCGTGGCCAGATCGCGCACGATGACGATGTCGGCCTGGCTCTCTTCCACGGCCTTGACCTCGAGGGGCTCTCCCGTCTCGAGGAACCAGTCCTGAATCTCTTCCAGCGGCGGCAGTCTCTTGCGTCCATCCAGAACAACCGGTGTGGCGGTGAGCTCTGTATTCACTCGATCAGAGTAGAGGGGCCCGCCGAAGACGACTTCGCCGGCCGCTTGCAGGGTCTCCGAGAACCACAGCTCGACGCGCAGGAGATGCGTTTGGTCCAGATCGACCTGGGGGAGGTCGAACTGCTTCGGGTCCTCGACCTTCAAGGGGGAGCCATCCAGCTCGACGCTCACGGTCCGAGGCTCGACTTGCTCTGCGACGCTTTCCCAGGCGACATGGGCTCGCAACCGCAGTCCGCCCTGTCCTGGGCTGACGAGAATCGAGACTTCGGTCTGCTGCGTGTAGAGGTTGATCCACTGCTCGACACGGTCCAGTTCTGTGCCAGAGGCGCCGAGCGCCACCGCTGTCAGAACGTGGGGAGCAAGCTCTTCACCGAGGTCGATAGTCACCTGCCAGGGCGGATGCTCGATGCGGCCTGCAACCTCGCTGTCCAGGTAGATCTCCACGGTGGTCACATCCTCATGGACGAGTAACTGGATCTGCTGGGCGCCGAAGGCCAGTCCGAGGATCAGCGTGGCGAATTCGATCATGATGACGACTGGGTCCACCTGGGTCCATGATTTACCAGGATTGGAGGTTCTCTCCGTATCCTACGATGGGTGCCAGCCGAGGAGTTTTCCCGCAAGATCTGTGCCGTCGGGCCGGTCGGGTACAGATCGTGGCGGAAAGGGCGTAGGATATCTGCAGTTCTTCTCGAACTGGCATTATGAACAGGAGCTACGGGCCAGGAGGTGAGTGGGAGGAGAAGGGAATGCGGCTGTCGCAGATTCGAACCGGATGGGTGATCGTTGTTGGTTGCATGGCGGTTCCCGTTCTGAGCTGCGCGCCGGTTGCCGATGAACCCAGAGTAGAGGAAGCGGTGGAGGAGTTCTACGAGCTGGCCGGCGACTATCTAGGCCAGGAACCGCCGGGGATGGAGCCCCGACTCTTCGCTCCCGGCATTGTTTCGACAGGTCTCTCGGAGCGAGACATGGCCATGACGCCAGACGGCGACGAGATCTACTTCTCCGGTGTCTTGGGGGCCAATCATGATTTCAGTGCCATCCTCGTCGTCAGACGGGTCGAGGGTCGATGGTCGAAGCCTGAGGTGGCACCCTTCTCGGGCAACTACATGGACCTCGAGCCCGCCATATCACCGGACGGCCAGAGGTTCTTCTTCCTCTCGAATCGTCCTCTTCCCGGCTCCCCGGAGCCACTGGGGAACGAGGACATCTGGGCCATGGAGCGAACCGCAACGGGCTGGAGCGAGCCGGCGAGTCTGGGCCCTCCGGTCAACTCGGAGGCTGCCGAGTTCTTCCCGTCGGTGACCCGGGACGGAACCCTCTATTTCACGCGGCGGGGAGAGGGCCGGAGCGAGACCATCTTCCGATCGCGCCTCGTAGGTGGCGCCTATGCGGAGCCCGAGGAGCTCGGTCCGGAGGTCAACTCGGGGCAGAGTCAGTTCAACGCTTTCATCGCTCCTGATGAGAGCTACCTGGTGGTCTGCGTCTGGGGACGAGAGGACAGCCTCGGAGGGGTCGACTACTACGTCGTCTTCCGTTCACCCGAGGACGAGTGGTCGGAGCCCATCAACCTGGGTGAAGGAATCAACCTGACCGAAGGCTCTGAATGGTCCCCCTACGTTTCGCCCGATGGTAGGTATTTCTTCTTCATGTCGTCGCGCTCCACGATCCAGGACCGCTACTCACCCGACAGGCTCGGCTATACGGACATGCAGCGATTGCACGATCTGCCGATGAACGGAAACTCTGATATCTGGTGGGTGGATGCCAGAGTGATCACCGGTCTCAGGTCTCAGACTGTCGAAGCCGAGGCTGGACCGGGTGGAAGCCAGGTGGATTGAAATCGGTCGACTGGACCCAGTGGCTTCACTCGAAGCTCTGGTCGGTGGGAAGATAGGCACGAGGTAGGACCAACGCAGAAGTGAGCCCGCATGATCGGTAGCACACTCTCCCATTACCGGATCCTCGAGCTGATCGGAAAAGGCGGCATGGGCGAGGTCTATCTGGCCGAGGATCTGGAGCTCGGGAGGCGGATCGCTCTCAAGGTGCTGCCGACCGATCTCGTTTCAGAGCCCGACAGATTGGAGCGCTTCCGGCGCGAGGCCAAGACGCTGGCAGCCCTCAATCACCCCAACATCGTCACCATTCATTCGGTAGAGACCGCCAAGATCGATGCTGATGACCTGAAGCAGTCGGACCCCCCCACCCACTTCCTCACCATGGAGCTCGTGGAGGGCAAGACGCTGTCGGACTCGATTCCCCCTGGAGGACTCTCTGCCGAGCGAATCTTCGAGCTCGGCATCCCCCTGGCTGACGCCCTGGCGTCGGCCCACGCGAAGGGCATCGTCCACAGGGATTTGAAACCGGGCAATGTGATGGTCACTGCCGACGGCCGAATCAAGGTGCTCGATTTCGGTCTGGCGAAGCTACGGCCCGATTTCTCGATCGACGGCAACACCCAGATGGCCACCGAAGGGATCACCGGGGAAGGACGAATCCTGGGGACCGTGCCCTACATGTCCCCAGAGCAGATCCATGGCAGGTCGGTGGATCAGCGATCGGACATCTTCTCCCTTGGCGTGATGCTCTACGAGATGGCTACCGGGCACAGGCCGTTTCGAGGTGAGTCGTCGCCCGATCTGATCTCATCCATCCTGCGGGACACCCCACAGCGGGTGGATCATCTGAAGGCAGAGCTGCCCCATCATCTGGCTCGGGTGATCGGTCGCTGCCTGGAGAAGAGTCCGGAGCGGCGATACCAGTCGGCCATCGATGTGCGCAACGAGCTTTCGGATCTTGCCCGGGAGCTCGAAACGAAAGCGGTCCTGGACGAGCACGCAGTGCCTACGCCCGACACCGATCGGCCATCAATGCGAGGCTGGTTGATGGGGATCGCAGCCGTCATAGCACTCCTGGTCCTGGCCTCGTTTGTCGCCTTCAATCTGGTAAGGACTCGCCGGCCAGGGGCGGTTGTGAGTGAGACCCCAGTGATTCGCTCCCTGGCCGTCCTGCCCTTCGACAACCTGATGAGAGACCCGGAGCAGGACTACTTCGTGGACGGGATGCACGAGGCATTGATTACCGACCTGGCCAAGATCTCGGATCTCAAGGTGATCTCCCGCACTTCGGTCATGCGTTACAGGGAGAGCGACAAAGCCCTCCCGGAGATCGCTCGGGAGCTGGGGGTGGAGGCGTTGGTCGAGGGCT
>JAUVRX010000007.1 GCA_030597375.1 Acidobacteriota bacterium | reverse complement strand
TTATTCATGAGCCCCACGGCATCTGGTGGAGATCGCCCGCCATCTCAGGCCGTCCTCGCTCGTCGCTCCTCAGCAACCCGCAAGGTTGCCTCCGGTGCTCCTCCCTGTGGGTGACCAGATCTGACAGACGCTTTCCACAATCTGCTCGCGGCGTCATGAATAATGCGGGTTAAGGGCTTGAAGTGGCCAGACGTTGTCTCCCGGTCGATCTTTGAAGCAGTGAGGCAATGAGGATCCGAGGTCTTGGCTCCGGGTTCTTGGTCGTATTGGGCCACGCGCGAGGCTCTCCCCCGGGATCCGGCCCCCCTCACACCCCGGACGGGCCTCCCATCGGAAACCTCGTTGGATAACTGCACCATTGGTGGCCAAGGGCGCCGGCCGCTTCAGGACCCAGGACCCTAGCCCCAGGATGGACGGGGCATCACCCGCCTGTACCACCCTCGAGTCGATCGGCCTTTGCGGCCCAGAAGAAATCGCTCGCGGTCAGACCATCGATCTTGTGGGTCCAGATCTTCAGCCGCACCCTACCCCAGGTCAGGAAGATCTCCGGGTGATGGTCCACCCTCTCCGCTAGCTGCCCGACCCGATTCGTGAAGGCGAGAGCCTGGGCGAAATTGCCGAAACGGAACTCCTTCTCGAGATGGTGGCCGTCCACCAGTTGCCAGTCGTTACCGAGCCGTTCGTAGAGACTCTCCAGCTCTTCACCTTCCAGAGGAGGCACGCCTCCCCGACAAGGTATACAGATCCCATCCGCAAGCTCACTCATCTTGGGTTCTCCCTGTGCCTCCCGACACTTCGGGCCTGGTCCAATCTCACCAACGAACCACGGGAGCGGGCAAGCGCTCCTCTCTTGGACCCCTGGGCAGTGAGGCAGTGAGGCAGTGAGGCAGTGAAGATTGTAGGGAGAGCCTTGCGCCCTCCCCCGGGTACCTCCACACACCCCGGCCGGCACAGGTCCGGCCGCTTCAAGCCCTTACCCCCTACTGACCGCCGCCGTAGTTGACCATGACCTGCGTCCCGTCATCGGTGGAGGAGAGGATGACCATCACGGTTCGGGCCTCGCGGGAGGCAATGACCTGACCTCCCTTGCCATCGGGACCCGAAAACTCAGTCTTCTGGACGCTCCATCCATCGCCCTCGAGCTGCTCCACGTAGAAGGCCTGGACATCATCAACCGAGTCTGCCGAAGTGAGCTGGAACGATCCGCTAACACCGTCGGCTGTCGATGCCGAATAAGTGCCGGTCGCCTTGGCGCCGGGGAGTAGCGGCACCCAGTCGGGGACGTCGTCCATGTCGGCGCTGCCGATGCGCATGGTCTCTTCGCCATCCCTGGTCATCGTCAGCAGACCTTCCTCGGCGTCTCCCGACACGCCGATCGTCACCTCTCCCTCGTCGGTCTCGAAGCTGAGCTTGCCTTGCTCGATGTCGTCGTAGTTGACCGTTATGACTTCGCCATCCTCTTTGCTGCGGATGGTGATCGTGCCTGCCTCCCGGTCACTCTCTACCAGTTCCAGATCAGGGTTCATCTTGATCAGCAACTCGGCAGCCGCCGCCGGGTTCTCCTGAAAGTCCTCAGCGAAGTCGCCAACCTTCTTTGCGACGAACATGCCACCCACCATCATCACGATCATGGCCACCAACAACAGGCCACCGCAGCCGATGGCTACCCACGCCCACGGGCTCAGACCCTTCTTCTCGGTCATGCCTTCTCCTTTCCGATCTGTCTCGTTCAAGAAAAGGAAAAACTACCACAGGCCGATTCCTGCCGTGGCATCTCAGATAGAACGGGTGCTTCGGGCTGCCAGGGAAGAGGCGGTCAGCCCGTCGATGTCTGGTCGAGGATCGACTGGCGAAGGGACTCTGGGAGCCGAGCGAGATCGAGCTGTCGACAGGCATCGAAGGTCATATCGAGCGTTGCCATCAGGGAACGACAGCGTGAACAGAGCTCGTCAGGGGGTACCGGAAACTCGACGCCGCGATCGAGAGCCTCTTGTTTGGCGCTCAAGAGATCCAGACAGACCTTCCGGGAATGGTCTGGAGGCGGAGCCTGCCGCTGGGGAAGGGATTCGGCCAACTCCTTGCGCAGGGCCAGCCGGCCCCGATGTACCCTGGTCTTCACCGTCGCTTCCTTGAGACCCAGGATGTCGGCGATCTGCGACAGGGACAACTCGGTGATGTCCTTCAGAAGCAGGGGCAGCCGCAGATGAATCGGCAGATTGGTAAGAGCCCGTTCGACTCTTTCCTGTGTCTCTCGCCGCAGTTGCTCATCGAGTTGACTCTCGCCAGGGGCTGGAATTTCGGCGATCATCGGTTGTCCCGAGGGCAGTAACTCGGAGAGAGACTCGACCCTCGCCGGCTCACCAGAGCGAAGTCGACTTCGCCGCTGGCATATCCTGGCCGCGATGGTGTAGAGCCAGGTGCCGGGCGCCGAGCGCCCTTTGAACTGATCCCATTTTCGGAAGGCCTGCAGAAAGGTCTCCTGCACGAGGTCCTCGGCTTCGTCCCGATTGCCGCAGAGCTTCATCCCGAGACCGTACATCCGCCCCCCCTCCTCTTCCATGAGGCGTTGGAGAGCCAGGTCACGGGGCTCGGAAGCGAACGTTTCGGTATCCGGCATGGGGAGGGTTTCAGCTAGCCCGACCTGCTCACCGACTTCGTAGTGAAAGGCCGCCGGAGACAATACCGGCGGCCACGATCTTGAATGGCTCCCCGGGAGGGATTCGAACCCCCGACCCGTCGGTTAACAGCCGACCGCTCTACCGCTGAGCTACCGAGGAATATGAGGCCCCTTCGGGCCACCAAAGGCGAGATGTTAGGAACCGAAGTCCGCTTTGTCAATCGCCGCCTGGTACGAATGATGCCGCCACCTCAATGGGTGCCATCCAGAAAGGGCTTCAACCGACTCGCCCGGCTCGGATGACGGAGTTTGCGCAGGGCTTTCGACTCGATCTGGCGAATCCTCTCGCGCGTGACGTTGAAGGATCTCCCGACTTCTTCCAGGGTGTGCTCCGAGCCATCGCCGACGCCAAAGCGCATTCTGAGAACCAACTCCTCACGCGGGGTGAGGCTTGTCAGCACATCGCCAGTTGAATCTTTCAGATTGTTGCCAATCACGGCGTCCACGGGAGAGGCGGCATTCTTGTCTTCGATGAAATCGCCGAGATGTGAGTCCTCTTCCTCGCCGATCGGGGTCTCGAGGGAAATGGGCTCCTGGGCGATCTTCATGATCTTGCGCACCTTGGAAGCCGATAGATCCATCCTGGCGCCGATCTCGGCCGCTGTAGGCTCCCGGCCCAACTCCTGGACCAGGGATCGGCTCGTTCGCGTCAGCTTGTTGATCGTTTCGATCATGTGTACCGGAATCCGGATGGTGCGAGCCTGATCGGCGATCGCACGAGTGATCGCCTGTCGAATCCACCAGGTGGCATAGGTGGAGAACTTGTATCCGCGGCGATACTCGAACTTCTCCACTGCCTTCATGAGGCCGATATTGCCCTCCTGAATCAGATCCAGGAACTGCAGACCTCGGTTCGTGTACTTCTTGGCAATGGAGACCACCAGTCGGAGGTTGGCGACGATCAACTCCTCCTTGGCTCTCTCGCAGCGTGCCTCACCCTGCCTGATCTTGCTGATGGTCGCCGACACCTCCGAGCGACTCGTGCCGTAGCGCTCTTCCAGATCCTTGATCTTGCGGCGGTACTTGTCGATACGGCGCCGGTGCAGCGACTGGAGTTGTTTGTTCTTCTCCCGGTCGAGCGCGATCTTGGCCCGGCGGATATTCCTTTCATTACCTACGAATCGGGCATTGAGGTCCTTCAGGAACTCCACCAACTGGTTGCGGGTCTGGAGAGAGAAATCGATGGAGCGGATGTCCTTGGCGATCTTCGCCACCAATCGATCGATCTCGCGCTCGGTCACCTGGAACTTCGGACTACCCCCCTTCAAGCGCTTCTGGCGCTTTTGCAGAGTATCGATGGCCCGATCGTTCTTTTCGATGCGCTTGAAGATCCTGAGATTGGTCTTGATCCGATCGGTCGCCTTGGAGTCCAGCACATCGTCGGTGTCACTAGTGGTCAGCAGCATCAAGACGCGATCGTCGCGCTGGGCCAGTTCGCTGAGTCGCAGAAGCTCCCGCAGTACCACCGGGTTGCCACACAGAGATTCGTAGATCGTCCACTCGCCCTGTTCGATGCGCTGGGCGATCTCGACCTCGCCGTCGCGATCCAGCAGCGGCACCGTACCCATCTCCCGCAGGTACATGCGCACCGGATCGTTGGTCTTCTCCTGCTCGGTGACCGCATACTCCTGCACTTCTTCGCCAGCCTTGACGAAAGCCGAATCTCCGGTATCCAGATCCTCCCGGTTTCGGTAGCGATCGGGCCGGTCGATGATGTCGATTCCCAGCTCGCCGAAACGAAGGTAGATGGCGTCCAGCGAATCTGGGAGAGAAACGATTTCGTCAGGAAGAAGATCGTAGATCTCGTCGTAGAGTAGGTAACCCTTCTCCTTGCCCAGTTCGGTGAGCTGCCTCACCGACGGGAATTTCTCCTCGACGGGAACGGAAGTGGTCAAAGTGCTCAAGATGTCATTCCTCCCGGCCGCCATGCAAAGCTCTACTGAGAGCTGTCTTCTCCTCTAGCAGGGTCCGAAGACGTCCTTCGTCACCGGCCCGTTGGGCCTCGGAGATCTGGCTCGAGAGCGCCCGCACACATTGCTGCAACCAGCGCCGGTTCAATTGACCCAACGCCACGCTCAAGCCCGTCGCCTCTTCAGCGATCGAACCTTCTAACAGAAGGCGAGCCATTTGGTCAACTTCTTGGCTATCGAGGGGTACGCTGGCCAGAACCTCTCTCGCCGCTGGCCGGCGCCCCCCTCCGCCTCTATATAGATCGCAAAACGCCCTGTAAATATTCCTACACTCTGGGATCAGGAAGACCTCTGCGGCAGGCAGATCGCCGGGGGGGGGGAGCTCTTCGCCGCCGACCAGGAGGAGCTGAAGAGCCTGTTCCTCCAGGCTCCGCACCAATTTGGGTCCCGTCTGCGACTCCTGGGAGGGTCGTTCCGGCTCTGGGTCCGTCTTGCCCCCTACCCGCCGCCGCAACAGGATTTCGACAGGCACTCCGAGACGATCCGCCGCCTTTCGACTGTAGCTGTACCGCAGGATGCTGTCACGCACGGACAGCAGCAGCTCGCTCACCTGCTTGCCGGCACGGGCCTGCAGGCGAGGGTCCTGGTGGACGGCGGGAGGAATCAGGCGCTCCAACTCCATCAGTACCGCATCCTCCGCCTGGGTCACCGCCTCGAAGACTGCCTCGGGCCCTGCCGAAGTACGCAGGGAGTCCGGATCTTGATCCTTGCCGAAACGCGCCCGTCTCACGGTAAGGCCCTGTGACAACAGCAGAGGCAGGGCTCGTTGAAAAGCCTGCTCGCCCGCTTCGTCCCCGTCGTAGCCCACCACCACGTCACTCGAGAAGCGACTCAGCAGACGCGTCTGCTCTTCGGTAAGGGCCGTCCCCATGGTCGCCACGGTCGCTTCAACCCCGGAGGCCACCGCACCCACAACATCGAAGTAGCCCTCCACCATCAGGGCCGTGCTGCTCTCCCGAATGGCTCTCTTCGCAAGGTCCACTCCATACAGAACATGACCCTTCCGGAAAGCAGCGGTCTCAGTACTGTTGATGTACTTCGCCGGATCGTCGGCCAGGGTGCGCCCTCCGAACCCCAGGAGCCGTCCCGAAGCCGCCCGGATCGGAAACATCAGCCGTTGACGGAAGCGGTCGTAGTGCTTACCTGATTTCTGCGATAAGCCTACGAGACCTGCGGCTTTCAGATCGATCAGGGGGATTCGGGGATGCAGCGCCTCGAGGAGATTCGTCCAACCGTCCGGAGCGTACCCGACACCGAAACGCTCGACCAGCTCCGGCGGTATCCGGCGCTTTTCGAGGTAGGCCTGGGTCTCTCGAGAGCGCTCGAGAGACTCGACGAAAAACCGCGCCGCCGCCTCCAGTGCCGGCTCCAGATCGGGCTCCCGAGGCCCACCCCTCTGTTGGCGCGGTGGCGGCAAGGGCACCCCATAGCGGCGCGCCAGGGACTCGATCGCAGCGGGAAAATCATCTCCACTCAGCAGCATGTGGAGCTTGATGGCGTCACCTCCACGGCCGCAACCGAAGCAATAGAACAGCCCCTGTTCCGGATCGACACTGAACGAGGGAGTCTTCTCCCGATGCAGTGGACAGCGGCCTGTCTGTCGCCGCCCGCTCTTGCGAAGACGGGTGTGCTCGGCGGCAATATCGACGACATCCACAACGTCCCGAACAGCCTGAACGAACTGCGGCGTGAGTTGGATGTTGCTCAACGCCATCTATGAACTCCTCAGGGTGACCACCGTGGCTCCGTCGCCCCCTTCATTGCCACGTCCAGGTCTCGATGCCGACACCGCCGGGTGATTCCGAAGAAACTCACGAACCGCCCGTCGCAACCGGCCCGTACCGAAACCATGGACGACTCGAACTTCTCGGTGGGGGCTCAGCAGAGCACGATCCAGGTAGCTGTCCAACTCTTCGAGTGCCGGCTCCACGCGCCGCCCTATGAGGTTCAGCTCCTTGTCGAGCTCCATTTCGTCTTCTACCTCACGATACAGGCGAACGGACGGTGCTGCTTCAGCAGCGCCCGTGTCGGGACCGCTGGCGTGGCCCAGATCCTTCAGCTCACAACGGAATCGCTTACCCCTCACCATCACCTCAGCCTTAGTATCCCGGATCTCTCGCAAGGTTCCCACCCATCCGAGACTCGAATGTCGCACTTCATCACCGACGGCGATCGGCTCTCCGATGACTTGTTCTTCCGGCGCGACCATCGGTGCTTCCTGAAAGAGCCTCTCCACAGAAGCCGCCGTGACCCCTTTCTTCCTGCCCGCTTCGAGCTGCTGCCGCATGGTCTCGAGCTCGGCTTCTAGCCGACCCCGGACTTTTCGCCGGAACGAATCCAGTTCTTCTCTCAGCTTCGCGCCCAGTTTGCGGCGCTCCTCCCCGAGTGCCGCCCGGTGATCCGACAGCTCTTGTAGCTCGGCCTCTACAGCGAGTCTCTTTCGCTCCTGGAGAGTCCGCTCTTCCGTCACTTGCCTGCGGATACCCTCGACCTCCTGCAGAAGTCGTTGCAGATTGCGATGCTCCGGCCCCAGGAGCTGCCCGGCTCGCTCGAGCCAGCCGGCGGGAAGTCCCAGTCTGCGACCCAGCGCCAGCGCTTCGCTGCTACCTGGTGCCCCAGGACGCAAGTGGTAGGTCGGCCGACCCGTCTCCGAATCGAATTCCATGGCTGCGCAGGAGGCGCCCGGGCGCTCCAACGCCATGGCAGCCAGCTGTGACAGATGGGTCGTGAGAACCGCCAGAGATTCCTTTTCCAGGAGCTCCTCGACCAGCGCGATGGCAAGGGCCGCACCCTCTGCAGGATCGGTTCCCGATCCCAGCTCGTCGAGCAGGACGAGGCTGTCGGGGCCGGCCAGCTCCCAGGCCTCCTTCAATCGAAGCAGCCGACCACTGAAGGTCGATCGATCGGTCAACAGGTCCTGTTCGTCGCCTACGGTGGCCACCACTGCGGAGAAAAACGGAAATCGCGTACCACTGTCCACAGGCACCGGCAGCCCGCACTGATGCGCTACCGCCAGCAGCCCGACAGTCTTCAGAGCTACGGTCTTGCCACCTGCGTTGGGACCGGTGACTACCAACAAGCGACAGCTCTCGTCGAGGTCGACGTCCAGTGGCACGATGGGCTCCGTGTGACCCGATTGTCCCAGGGCTGCCTCCCTCAACCCCGCCAGACCGGGATCGAGCAGCGGATGCCTGGCGCCTACGAGACGCAGTGATCGGTTTTCGGAGATCTCAGCCAATCGGCCGACACATAGGTCGGCGAATCGATCCAGGCTCTGCAGAAGGTCGAGCTCGGCCAGGAACTCGACGTGGGCTTCCAGGTCGGGCAGGGACTCCCGAGCCTCATTCACGAGCTCTTTCAGGATCCTGCGGCGCTCAGCCTCCTCTTCCTCCAGCGTCTCCTGCAGGCCATTGTTGGCCTCGACGACATTCAACGGCTCGAAGTAGAGGCTCTGCCCCGTACCGGATCGACCGTGCACCAACCCCTCGAGCCGACCGCGGGATCCAGCGTGGACCAGGAGCATCAGGCGACCATCCTTCAAGGATACGGTCTTCTCGCTCAGGTGCTCCTCATGCTGGGTAATGGTCTCCTGGAGGTTCTTGTAAAGGCCATCCCTGATGCGACGTGATCGGCGGCGCAGCGCTGCCAACGCGGGAGTGGCACCGTCTCGCACACCTCCACGTTGATTCAGGGTCTTGGTGATCTGGCGGCGAAGCGGGTCGGTATCCGGCAGGCTCGTCCTCAAATCTTCGAGGGCGGGACACTCGGATTCATGGGTAGCGATCCGATGACACGCATCGTGCGTCCTCTCGAGCACCTCGGCCAGGCGTACCAACTGTCGGCCGGAGACAGTGGCATCACCCTGTCCCAGGCTCTCCAGCAGCGGCAGGATCGGCTCTTCGAGGCCCTGCACCAACCTGCCGTCATTGAGCAGCGCCGCCGCCTCGGATAGTCGCTGCCTGTGGCCCTCCAGTTCGGCCTGCAGCCGAAAGGGTCGCAGGCCCTCGACACGGAGGCGACCCGCATCCGTGACCGTCAGCTCTGCTGCTAGAGACAGAAGAGCGGGCAGCTCGAGTGCGGTCTCAGAGACCGCCGAGGTCACCCGCGACGTGCTGTTGTCCATGCTCACCAAAGTCTACTATCGAGCTTCCGACAAAAAGAGAAAGAGCGGGGATCCCTCCCCGCTCTCGAGTCTTGCGAAGTTGGAAGAGCCGCTCAGCTCAAGCCGAGCCGGCGCTCTTCAGCCACTTTGCGCATCATCTTCTTGCGCGCCTGAACGGCTTTACGCTTGCGCTTGACCGAAGGCTTCTCGTAATGCTGCCTCTTCTTGAGCTCGGTGAGGATCCCCGACTTCTCACACTTGCGCTTGAAGCGGCGCAGGGCACTCTCGAAGCTCTCGTCCTCTCGCACACTGACCAACGGCACTATTCAATCACCTCACCTTCTCTGCGAATCGTCAATCGGACGCGGCCGCCGCCGCGAGGCGGAAGTCTCGCCCATCCGGATAGCTGTTGTCAATCGACCCCGGAGCTCGGGTCTTGCCGACTCCGACTCCAGCTCAGGCCTGGTGAGCCTATCCTTCGTTACTCTGACCCGGCTTCACCGCCTCGAACTTGATCTGATAGACCTTCATCACTTCGGTCTTCTTCTCAGGCTGGAACCAGACGGCCGCCGCCTCACCACTCTCACTGGTGGGGTAGAACCAGGCGACCACACCCTTGTCCTCGTACTTGCGGACGTTGTGCAGGTTCGCCTGACCGAGCAGTTGGCGAATTTCGACCTCGGTCATACCCTTCTTCGCCTGCGAAAACCGCTCTTCGCTCATATATCGGTTGGCCGCCGCCTCGGCCAGACCAGCCTTCAACTTGGCATTGTCTGGATCGAACACCAATGCGGTGTTGTAGATCTCGATGGCTCGTTTGTAGTCTCCACCCTTGTCGATCCACTCCTGAGCGAGGATGATGTCCTCGTCGCTCTTCATCGCCAGCAGCGCCAACTGCCTGTCGGTGGGCTGTTCCCCTTCGATCATGGGATCGGAATTCAGGAGACCGACCAGACGCCCGGTGTACTCCTCTGTCAGGCCCGCCGCTGTCTCTTCGAGCTCCGCAAGACGTGCCACCGGGTCGTCGGCGGGCTCGGCGGCCTCACCTTCGACCTCCTCGACCGCCTCTTCGGTAGCCTCCTCGGCCGCCGCTTGTACCACGGCCACTCGTAGCTCGGCGAGCTCCTGACGATCGGCATTGAGCTCCTGCTGGGTTTCTAGTAGCCAGTTCCATTCCGCTTCATTGGCCAACTCCTGCTCCGAAACCCCGCCACCACCACAACCAGTAGCAACGAGTGCGAGCAGAACGCCGGCGATCAGCAGGCCATAACGGGTCCTAAGCATGATCCGTCCTCCCATTGAGTGCACTCCGTGCACAGGATTTGAACGTACCACAGGCCCCCGGCTGCGACAAGCTGAAAGCGGCCTGAAGCGAGCTCTGGGACCGACTGGAGACGACCATCCTAGCCCGCATTATTCATGAGCCCCGCGGCATCTAGCGGAGATCGCCCGCCATCTCAGGCCGTCCTCGCTCGTCGCTCCTCAACAACCCGCAAGGTTGCCTCCGGTGCTCCTCCCTGCGGATGACCAGATCTGACGGACGCTTTCCACAATCTGCTCGCGGGGTCATGAATAATGCGGGCTAAACCTCTCATCCTCAAGGAGTTTGGTGGTGTGTTACCTTGACACCGCCAACGGCGCCAAGCATACAATAGGCGTCTACGCAAGAACCGCCTTTGACTTCGATATCTGGTGGAGGATCCGCATGTCTTCGCAGGAGTCTTTCGACGAACTCGAGCCCAGGATCACGGCCCTCGTAGAAGAGGCTATCCGAGACATCAAAGAGGAGTTCCTGCAGCGGCTGCAGGACACTCGAACCGTGCTCGACGAGCTGCTCGGCCAGGCTGCGGAGACCCTGGAGGAAGCAGCGGCGGCCGAGGTGGACACCCTCGAAACGGAAGCGGGCGAGCCCGTAGAAGTCCCGGCAGCACCCCCGGCGGACCTTCTCCCGGGCCTTCACGCTGCGGTGGCCAGTCTGGACCGCTGTCGGACCCAGGACGAGATCCTCTCCAGTCTCGTGGAAAGTGCCGGTGCCTTCGCCTCCCGCGCCAGTCTGTTCCTCACACACGAGGAGGGCCTTCAAGGTTGGAGCAGTCACGGATTCAGGCAAGGTGACGAGGCTTTCGAAGCTCTCGTCCTCGAGTACGACGAAGGCTCTCCCTGGGGTCGTCTGGCCGAAGGGCGTGGGGTGATCGAACTGGACGCCGCCGAATGTGCAGAGCTTTGCAGTCGAATCGACAACAGTAGCCCGCTATCCGGTGCGCTCATCCCGATCGTACTTCGAGACCACCTCGCCGCTGCTCTCTACGCTGACCAGATCGAGGACGACGAGTCGGTTGGCCTCTTCGCGCTACAGCTCCTGGCCTATATGGCAGCGCAGGCGTTGGAAACACTCCCCTTGCGGGAGCGCTCCTCCACCGCAACTCTTCGACTCGCCACCGAGTCGCCCTCCGGAGAGCCCGCGCTGACCCTCTGGCAGTTCACCGCTCCGGAGGTGGAGGTCTCGATCGCGGACGAGATCGAAGCGGTCGTGGAACCGGCCATCGAAGAAGAGGCAGAGGACCTCTACGCCGCCGAACCGGTCGAGGACATTCCGGTCACCGAGCAGGAGCTGGAGGAAGGCGTCGACTTCGAGCAGGTTGAAGAAGTAATCGAAGAGGCCGAAGAAGCGCAAGAAGAAGCCGTTGAGACGGTCGACTTCGAGGAGGCCATCGAAGCAGCCGAAGAGGCGGTGGATCTCGAAGAGGCCGAGGAAGAGGTGGAGTCTGCCGAGGCCATCGACTTCGAGCAGGTTGAAGAAGTGGTCGAAGAGGCCGAAGAAGCGCAAGAAGAAGCCGTTGAGGCGGTCGACTTCGAGGAGACCATCGAAGCAGCCGAAGAGGCGGTGGATCTCGAAGAGGCCGAGGAAGAGGTGGAAATCGCTGCTGAAGCCGACCTGCAGCCGGCCGAAGAGACCGGTTTCGAGGTCGAGGAGCCAGCGGCCGAAGAAGAATCAGCAGAGCCGGCTCCGGAGATCGCCGACAAGGAGATCGAGGCGCCGCAGGAACCTGCCGTCGAGCCCGAGCCGGCTGCCGCTGTCATGGATGGGGCAGAGATTCGACCGCCGGAGGATGCCCAGGGTCCAGGATGGGCCTTCACCACCAACCGGTTCAGCGCCGATAGTGGCGGCGAGGCGATTCACGAGGAAGCGCGGCGTCTGGCTCGCCTGCTGGTCACGGAGATCAAGCTCTACAACGAAGAGCAGGTCGAAGCGGGACGACGCAATCGGAATGTCTACGAGGTCCTACGAGAAGACATCGATCGATCTCGTCAGATCTACGAAGAGAGAATCGACGACGACGTGCGCAACGACGCCGATTACTTTCACGATGAGCTGGTAAGGATTCTGGCCGGCGGCGAGTCGGAAATCCTGGGTCTGTGAGGCGGAGACCTGGCCCTCGAGCACCGGCCACCGTGCTGCCGCCCTGTCTCGGACTTCACAGCCCGCACCCTGAAAGCGGGCGTACACTCCAACTGAAGTGACGGCACGCTCCCAGCTGCGTTGGCTGCTCCTGTTCGCCGCAATCACGATCTCTGCCGCCCTGGTCCGGGAGTCCCCGCGGGCAACAAGCCAGCCGGTCACACCAGCGTCTGCCCAGCGTCAGGAGCTCTCTCTCGACCCCCTGCCTCGAGCCTACAAAGAGGCGGCGGAAGCTCTTCGCAAGGACGACTTCACAGCTGCACGCCAGATCCTCTCCCCCCTGGCTACTGCCGACCCATCGGCCTCCCTTCCGACCAGCTTGATTCTCGGCCTCTACGCTCATGCAAGCGAGGAAATGCTGCTGGCGCGTGAGTACCTCGAGGCCTCGGCCGATCCGGGCGGCGCCTTCGAGGATTGGCGTCTCTTCGTTCTGGCCGATGCGGCGCAGGCTGAGGACGATCGGCTGGCAGCGGATCGTGCCCTGGAAGAGCTTCTGAGTCGGTATCCAGCCTCTCCAATCAGCCCCTTGGCGGCTGTCCGATGGGTCGAGGCAGCGCGCTCGCAGGAGGATTGGACTTCCGCGCTCGAGCGCATCGATCTCCTGCGCCGGCAACCCCTGCCCGCAAACACGCTGCGGGACCTCGAGATCGCCGTCTGGGAGATTGGCGAGATTCTCGACCGGGCCGATCTGCTCTCGAGCGCGGCCCGTCGATTACTCGTAGCCTTTCCCATCGACGCCTCCAAGCTCGAAGTCGTCGAGGTTTTCCGCCACCCCAGCGGAGAGCTTCGCTGGGAGGAGATCCTCGCGGACGACGAGCTCATGCTGCGAGCCAAGAACCTGCTTGCCGCCAACCTGGCCGAGTCGGCTCTCGAGATGATCGACCACATCTCCGAAGAGGCTCGTACTCGGGAGTGGACTCTGCTCCGAGCAGCGGCACTGACCTCGAATCACCAGGGTCTCGAGGCATTCTCCCTGCTCAAAGAGCTGTCGCCCCAAGACCCTGCTTCGAGGGTGACGGTCGCCTGGCAAAGAGCGCTCGCCGCATTGGATGCTGCGGCGGCGAGGCGTGGCAGGACCAACTTGCCGCTGGCCCAGCGGCAGCAACTGCGGAACCTGGGGATCGGCTACCTCGAGCAGGTCGTAGAGTTGGACCACGATCCGGCCAAGTCAGTGGCGGCACTCCAGCGGATCTTTCGGGAGTTGGCGGACGAGGAAGAGAGCTTCGAGGAGACGCTCCAGACTCTTCGGCGTCTCCGAGAGATGGTGCCTACCGACGCCACCGGTGCCAAGCATCTCTGGCAACTCGGCTGGAAGGCTTTCGAGGGTAGGAACTTCAGCGGCTCGATCGGCCTTTGGAGCGAGCTGGTCGGACTCTATCCGGAGAGTCGCTACTCTCGCAGTGGTCACTACTGGTCGGGCCGCTCCTACGAGTCTCTCGGACAGACGCAACGGGCCACCTCCATCTACCAACAGATCGCCTCCTCTGCCAGCACCGACTACTATCGACAGCACTCGCTGGCCAGGCTCGAGAAGACCGGGGTCGAGTCCGAGCCGGCACCCGCTCTGCCGACCGCACCCTGGCCCGAGGCCGCAAGCCTGGCTCGAGCTCACTGGCTTCATGAGCTCGCTCTCGACGACCTCGCACTCCAGGAGCTCGAGGGCCTGGAGGGCCAAGTCGAGCGACGGGCTCACTGTGCGCTCGAAGCCAGGGTCCTGGCCGGCCTGGATCGGCGCCGAGACAGCATCCAATCGCTGGCCTGCGCCTTCCCGGCACTGGGCAAGTCCCACCAATCGGCGGTGCCGGACGACGCTCTACGCCTGTACTACCCTCTCGATTTCAGTGAAGTGATCGTGCGACGGGCTCGAGAGCGAGATCTGTCCCCCAACCTGGTGTTCGCCATGATTCGCCAAGAAAGCGCCTTCGACCTCTCCGCCAGGAGCAGGGCGGGTGCCCGCGGCCTCATGCAAATGATGCCCGCCACTGGGCGGGAGCTGGCCGGGCGTCTCGGCCTGAAGTATTCGACCGAGCGACTCGCAGACCCCGACTACAACATCCGACTGGGAACGCTCTACATCCGGCAGGTCCTGGACATGTTCGATGGCAACGTCGAGCTGGCCCTGGCCGGATACAACGGCGGCCCGTATCGCATCAAGCGGCTATGGCGCCAAGCTGGAACCAATCCGGAGCTCGACCGCTTTGTTGAAGGCCTCTCGCTCACGGAGACCAAGACCTACGTCAAGCGCATCGTCCTGTTCAGCAACAGCTACCGACACCTCTACAATCAGCCCGGTTGATCGGTCGGATCGGGCCGCGACCTCTGCCTCGGACGACCCTCGTTCGGGCCGCATCCGGCCGGGGAAGGAATGCTATACTCCTCGGCTCCCCAGTCTCTGGGGACTTGGGGGTCCATAGCTCAGCGGTTAGAGCATCCGGCTCATAACCGGCAGGTCCCTGGTTCGAATCCAGGTGGGCCCATGAACTGTGGGAAACCGAGGTTCCATTGCGGGGAGATCAACAGCTACTCCGGTGTCGCAGCGACCGCCTGCCCACCGCCAGACGATCTTCGATGCCAGCAGGTATACGTAGGGGGTGTCCTTCTGAAGGACACCCCTTTTCTCATCTTCCACCTGGCCGGAGTTGGCAGGGGTCATGCCAGCCGGGGGCGGAAGAGTCTCCTTTCCTATTTCGCGGGGGAAACGCCAGGTCATGGGTGACGAGCTCAACACCATCGTCGAGCTGCAACACGCGGTCGACGAACTGAACGCAGCGGAGGAACTCCTCGCCGGCATTCCAGACTGGATGCAGGATCTCCACGTGGAGTACAGTCGGAAGAAGGCCGAGATGGAGGGCCTCGAGGCTGCCTCGGAGGAGGCCAACGAGGCCAAGAGAGCAGCCGCAAGCGAGATCAGTGACTTGCAGGTGAAAGTCAAGCACTTCCAGGAGCAGATCGGCATGGTTCGCAATCAACGCGAATACGGTGCCCTGCTTCAGGAGATCGACGACGCCAAGGAACAGATCAGCGAAGCCGAAGAGCGGCAGCTCTCGGCCATGGAGCAAGGCGAGGAAGCTCAACGACTGCTGGAGGAACGTAGCAGTTCTTTTCAGGAGCTCGATGACCGCTACCAGCAGGAGCTCCAGAAGTGGGAGGGGCAGAAGCCGGAGGTGGTCCAAAGGGCAGAAGAGCTTCGCCAGCAGATTGAAGGGCTCGAGGAGCGACTCCCGAAGCCGACCCTCGCACTGTTTCAACGCACTGGTCTTCACTACGGTGGCAGCGCGCTGGCCGGGGTCAGGGAGGTGGTTCGCAAGGGGCCCCGTATCTGGCACTGCGGCGCCTGCAACTATCGAGTTCGCCCCCAAACGGTCGTCTCGATCCAGGCCAAGAACATCGAGACCTGCGACAGCTGCAAACGCATTCTCCACATAGAAGAGGATGCCGGTTGAACCCACCCAGTGGTGGTAGCGCCCGTGCCTGGATCGACGGCGCGTCCAGGGGGAACCCTGGCGAAGCCGGTTTTGGAGTCCTCCTCGAAACGGATCGGGGCGGCGAGGAGATCGTTGGGTACCTCGGCAAAACCACCAACAACGTGGCCGAGTACGCTGCCCTGATTGCGGTGCTCACCCTGGCCGGCGACCGAGAGATGAAGAAGCTCATCGTCTACAGCGACAGCCAGCTTCTCGTGCGCCAGGTCACCGGTGCCTACCGGGTGAAGGCACCCCACCTGGTGCCCATCTTCTTGCGGGTGCTGAAACTCCGACAGACGATCCCCGACTTCACAATCGAGCACGTGGCGCGGGAACAGAACATGGAGGCCGACCGTCTGGCCAATCAGGCCGTCGATCTTCGGGCTCCTCTGCCGGCGTGGCTGGAGCTCGAGGTTCCACACCCATGACAACAGAACCCACCGGTGCCGAACGTGTAAGAGCCATCCGCCAGCGCATTGCCGAGGCCTGTGATCGTTGTGACCGCGACCCCGAAGAGATCACCCTGTTGGGCGCGAGCAAGAGTCAACCTGTCGGGCGTCTACTGGCGGCCTGGTCGGCGGGGGTCACTATCTTCGGCGAGAACCGGGTCCAGGAGGCCCTGGCCAAGATGCCCAGTCTTCCGGATGAGGTGGAGTGGCATCTGATCGGACCTCTGCAGACCAACAAAGTAAAGAAGGTGGTACCCCACTTCTCGACCGTTCACTCCATCGACCGGATCAAGCTGGCCAGAGCCCTGGACAAGGAGGCTCAGAGGGTCGATCGCAGCATCCAGGGGTTCCTCGAGGTGAATCTCGGGGCGGAAGAGACCAAGCATGGATTCCTACCTGACGACCTGCCGCATGCTGCGGAGATACTCGTCTCCTTGCAGTCCGTCCGACTGGTCGGTCTCATGGCCGTTCCGCCTCTCGAGAGCGAACCGGAAGCCATCCGTGCCTGGTTCCGACGCCTGCGACAGCTTCGCGACGACCTGCGTCCCATTCTCGGGTGGCAAGGATTACCTGGGTGCCTCTCCATGGGCATGAGCCAGGACTTCGAGATCGCTATCGAAGAGGGTGCCACCCATGTGCGGGTCGGCACGGACCTGTTCGGTCCCCGCCAGGTTCGACAGTGAGCCAGTTCCCTTTCCCCTCCTCGACCCGAAGACTCCTGGCGCACTATGGCGACGGCAAGGTAAACATCCCGGAGCACCAGGCTTTCTTGATAGGCCGGCTCTTCGAGGAGGGCGACGGCCGAGATCTTCGCTGGCTGACAGAAAACATCACCGAGAACGTGCTGCTGACCTGGCTGAGGGATCACGGAGCTCGCCAGCTCTCGAGACGCTCTCTGGCCTTCTGGGCGACCCTCCTGGGCGATGTCCACGCTGTCGCCGAACGGCCGCCTGAGACCGAAGACCTATGGCCCTTTTGACGATTCACCACCCCGAGAGCCTGGCACCTGAAAGTCGGCATCTCATGGCTCGGCTGACCGACTGCGACTGGGCCAAGGACGCGTACCTGGCAGGTTCGGCGGCTCTCGCTCTCTACCTGGGGCATCGACCCGTTTACGACCTCGATCTCATGAGCCCCGTACTGCGGCTGCGCTCTCTCGACCGGCGAGACATTCTGGAGACGCTGATCGAAGCAGATCCGTCCTGTCGAGTGGAAACGGCTCGCGACGGCTTCCTCCATACCCGGATGAACAGGGGAGTCGGTCTCCGGCTTTTCTACTACCCCTATCCCCTTGTCGACTCCGAAACCACATTCGAAGGCTTCGCGGTAGCTTCACCCATCGACCTCGGACTCATGAAGTTGGGAGCCATCATCAGCCGTGGCACGCGTCGTGATTTCGTCGACCTCTATCTACTTTGCCAGCAATTGCCCCTGGCCGAGCTGCTGGAGTCTTCGGCCGGAAAGTTCGGACATGTAAGGGACTTTCCCCTCCAGGCTCTCAAGGGACTCAGCGATCTCTCCCAGACCGAAGGCGAGCCGATGCCGACTCTGACGGCACCGATGGACTGGCAGGAGGTCGTCTCCTGGGCCAGGAGCCAAGTCGAGATTCTGGGCCGCCAGCGCATAGGATTGAGCCCATCATGAGCCAACTACTGATCACCAATCTGTCCGAAGTAGCTACCCCCGTCGGCAACGAGCCCCTGACGGGGGCAGACCAAGCCGGGGTCCGTCGCCTCTCCGGGGTGGAAGTACTGTGCCGAGAGGGTGAGATCGCTGGCGTCGGTTCGCGACAAGAGATCGAGCGGGATGCGGGACCCCTGGACGGAGCGCAGCGACTCGACGCCAGGGGGGGGACCCTGATTCCCGGATTCGTCGATCCCCACACTCACCTGCCCTGGGCAGGTAGTCGCGAGGAGGAATTCGCTCAACGCCTGGCAGGCAAGACCTACATGGAGATCGCCGCCGAGGGCGGAGGCATCCTCTCCACGGTACGAGCCACGCGGCAGGCTTCGGAAGCCGATCTGACGCAGGGGGTCCTGGACCGCCTCGATCTCATGCTGATCCATGGCACGACGACGGCTGAGGCCAAGAGCGGCTACGGCCTCACCCTCGACGACGAGCTGAAGCAACTGGGTGCGATTCGGCGCGCCTCTGAGGAGCACCCGGTCGACCTCGTCCCAACCCTCCTCGCGGCCCATGAGACTCCACCCGAGTATCGCAAGGAAAGGGAGCGCTATCTGGACATCGTCTGTCAGGAGATCATCCCCGCCGCTTCCGAAGCGGGACTCGCCCGGTTCTGCGATGTCTTCTGCGAGGAAGGTGTCTTCTCTGCCGAGGAGTCGCACCGAGTGCTGGTGGCCGGCGCACAGAATGGTCTTGCCCCTCGCCTCCATGCCGACGAATTCGTCGACTCCGGCGGTGCCGAGCTGGCGGCCGAGCTGAAAGCCTTCTCTGCCGACCACCTCACCGCAATCTCCCCGGCCGGCGTCGAGGCCATGGCGGCTGCCGGTGTCACCGCGGTCCTGCTGCCCGGAACCAGCTTCTTCCTCATGAAGCACAAGTACGCTCCGGCTCGAAGGCTTCTCGAGGCGGGAATCCCGATCGCCCTGGCCACCGATTGCAACCCGGGGTCCTCCTTCACCGAGTCGGTGCCGATGGTCTTTGTCCTGGCAGTCTACGAGTTGGGTCTGTCCATCGAAGAGGCCCTGACCGCGGCGACGTTGAACGCCGCCTGCTGTCTGGGACTAGGTGAGAGCATCGGCTCCATCGAGGTCGGCAAGAAGGCCGACCTGGTGGTTCTCGACGCCCCCAATCTGCTGCACCTGGCCTACCATTACGGGATCAACCCAGTGAGCGCCGTCATCAAGAACGGCAAGCTGGTGCATCAGGCCCCGGAGAGGGGCTCGAGGGCGTAGGGGGCGACTCCTTGGCAGGGAGTCTCGAAGTATCCTGTCACTTTGAGATCAGACAACGGTGCAAGGCCGCGCACGAGGTCTCCAGCCGGAGGCCCAGGACGACGGGGGAGAGCCTCGTGCGTGGCCCAATACCACCAGCGACCCGAGATTTGCGCTCGCCCCCACACGCCCCGGCCGGCACAGGTCCGGCCGCTTCAAGCCCTCAAGCCCCTAAAGATCGGCCGGAAGGAACGCCCGGCCGCCTCAACCCCCTACGCCTGCGGAAAGCTCGGGCGGATATCCACCGGCACGTCGTCCAGGCGACCGATCGCCTTCAGCAGTGGCTCGCTGGCCTTGCCGTAGGTCTCGAGGAATCTGGCGGTTCCTTCATAGTCTCCAGTGGCCTGCAGCATCAGCATCTCGTTCAACAGCGTCTCGATCGCGGCTGGGAACTCCTCCGACAGTGCATGAAACCGTCCCTCGGAGTCGACCACCAGGGCACCCTTCTCCAGCAGATAGTTGAATTGTGAGACCACACCCTGCCCGTGCGCTTCATGCACACCGAAGCGGGCCGCACGGAACAACCCTGCCACATAGGTAGCCTCCAGGCTCTCTCGCAGCTCTTTCGGCATCACCCCCTTGTCGATCAGGGCGAGGATGTTGTAGATCCCCATGACATCGGCCTTGGCCTCTTCCAGGGTGGAGTAGAGCTCCTTGAGCTCCAACCTCACCTCGGTGTCCCGCCCATCGATGTTGATGAGACCTGGTCCCAGACCATGGCTGAGCTCGTGATGCAGGCTCTCGTTGAAGAAGGCATCGAAGGAAACTCGTGCCAGATCCTCCGGCGCCAACACGCGCTCGGCAATGGGGACCAGGATCTTGTCGAACTTGGCCCGCAGGATGTTGCGCAGCATCACCTTCTTGGATCCCTTGGCCTCTCGTACCCTTTCGTCATTGGGTAGGTTGAAGGCCAGGGTCTGGACACCCGCTTTGGTGTCTCCAGCGACGAACAGCACGTCGACCACACGGATCGGGCTCTCCGTGCCGCGGTCGAGGTTCTTATGCTCGTCGGGTATGGGCAAATTCAGCTCCAGCCATGGAAGCTCCAGCTTGAAGCCTTCCAGGGCCGCCGACTCTGCCGACAGAGCAACCGTGACGAAGGCCTCGTAGGCCGCCTTGTAGCCGAAAAGACTGTCCTCGTAAGTCTCATAGGGACCGATGGTGACCTCGACAGGGGAGTCCAGATCCATCCACGCCACATCGCTGTCGTAGTAGTCATCGTTCTCGAAGGCATCGGCCCGTAGAGACAGAAAGCTCCCGAGCGAGGCGTTGTCGGTCGCTTCAGCGGCCTGCCGCAGTTTGGCAATCGCCGGCTCGAGCCACTGACGGTACTCCTGCGCGTAGGGCACCGCCACGAGCCCACCGTCCTGGCGGCGGATTACCGTGAACTCCGATGTGAAGGCCTCCTCGTCCTCTGGATGCTCGGCGAGCCAGCCTTCGAACTCGCTTGGGTCCATGTCCTCTGGGTAGTACCCGGCCCCCTGCGGATGCGACCGGGTCCCCAGGAACGGCTCCATCTCTTCCAGGCGGTCCCAGGGGCCGAAGCTGACATCGAAGTAGGTACGGGTCGCTTCCATCTCGGGGCCTTCGGCCCCCTGCAGCGCAGCACGCAGATCTGGGTTGCCCTGCCAGACCTGGCGCAGAAAAATCTCGTCCATGTAGCGGGCCGCCTCCACCAGGATCTCCAGGACCTGGCGCTCCTCCTGAGACAGACTCGACAGATCGGCAACCAGCTCCGTCGGCTCGAATCGTGCCAATCTCTCGGCGATGTCCGATACCACCTCCAACTCATCTCCAGCCGAGGTCCCAGGCGTCTGCTCGACAGCCGGAGCACAAGCTGCGAGGACCACAACGATCCCTACGCTATTGACTAGCCTCATGTCCTTCCCTCCCATTCAGACTGACTTTCACCGCAGCACAGAACCCGACTCGTCGGGGCCAGGAGCCCGTCCGAGCGATCTTCGTTTCAGAGGCTATTCTTGTTGGGCGCCGGCGGCAAGGACTGTGGAAGTGGAAAAGACCCTCTTGCAACCAGGGAACACTGAGCTAGAATCCGCGCCGTGGACGACAGTGGACTCACCCAGGCGAGGCGCCACCCCATGAAGGAGTCAGGTTATGAACCATCTCAGAAAGTACAGAATTCTTATCGGCCTCCTGCTTCTGGCCTATTCCTCACCCGCTCTGGCAGAGCTCGGCTACCAGACATGGGGTGTCCGAGGTGGAATCGGTGACAATCCCGATCAGGGAATCATCGGAGTCCAGTGGAATCTCGGCAACTTCTCCAGGAGAATCCGCTTCCAACCCAATTTCGAGCTCGGGTTCGGGGACAATAGCACCGTTGCAAGCCTGGGGATTCCAGTCCACTACCGATTCGGCAACAGTCCGAATTTCACGCCCTATGCAGGCGGGGGAGTCTTGCTCGCCTACGTCGATCGTGACCACCCGCAAGGAAAGAGCAGCAGCGATTGGGTCATCGAGCCCCTCGGGGTCGTGGGAATCGAGTGGCCCTTGAGTGGGGGTGGCGACCTGTTCCTGGAGCTCGGCCTGTCCTTTGGAGACGCCCACGACGCCAAGCTCATCGTCGGTTGGATGCGCCGGATTCGTTGATCGCCGAGCGGCAGGTCTATCGGTAGAGGCCCCGCACCGGGGCGGAGGTCAGTCCCTTCGTACCGCCGAGCGACTCGCCAGACCGAGGAGGCTTTCTCCCTCCATCACCTGCGACCGGCGCCGATCGGTTCGAAAGGTGAGTGTCAATGCCAGCGGCTCGTCGCCACCTTTCGCCTTCTCCAACCAGGCTCTGAGAACCGCGGCCGGAAGATCCTCTCGCCGATAGCCCCAGATCTCGACACTGATTCTCTCGGTGGTGACTCGTCGGTCGTCCGGGTTCTGCGTCTCCCAGGCCAGAACAGGGCGTGTGGTGATACTCAGATGGGTTGGCGAGCCCAGAAGAATCAGGGCCCTGCCGCGGGCAGTGAGGCTGCCTCGGATTTCCTCCTCGGCATAGAGCACCTCGGCCGCGGCGACGCGCTGCTCGTAGGCCTCTCGAAATGGATTGTCCGGCTCCTCCGGTCGAGGATCTCGGCGAGACCAGAACTCCTCGATGAAGGTAGCTGCGTCCTCCGGATCCCGGATCTCCCGGATCTCCCGCCGCTCGCTGGGCTGCAAGAGCCAACGTGCCGGACCCTTCGCCCACTCGCTCAGATCCTCCGGAGCCGCAGCGAGGGCCCGAACCGACGGCCCGCAGACGAGCAGAGCCGCCATCACGGTCAAGCCGAGAACCAGGTTCCGCATCTTCAGACCTGCCCCGAGGACCCCTGCGCTCGGAACGCGCCCCCCCATACTTCTACCACGGGCTCCTAGTCCCGCCCGTCCTCTGGTGAAGGCGACTCCCAATGTACGGCCTCATCGAATTCCCAGCGATACCGGGGAAAGTAGACACCCACCCCACGGCTGCCAGCGGTCATCGAGAAGCTCAGAAAACGTCGGTGATAGTCATAGGGGTAGCCGTCTCGAGCATGAACAGCCACATCCAGAAGGTACTCGCCAGGGCCCAGGCGAAGCGCCGGACACACGAGCCGCACCTTGGTCCTGCCCTGCAATCTCCCTGAAACGTATCCGGACAAGCCGGTGTTCATCCCCCAGACCTCTACCTCCCTGGGAGTGAAGACGCCAATGCCGAAGACGAAGTCGTTCAACTCCTGATGTGCCTCGACCTCGATCTCGAAGCACACTTCCTCGCCGCTGACCAGGTGGTATCTTTCCTGGCCGTTGGCGTCGAGCAACCTGACGCCCAATACTTCGGCCTCACCCGAGCCCCATCGCCGGGGCTCTTCCGTACGCCTGCTATCAGGCTTCCCGGGTGACAGACCCGCTTGCAGCCCTTCGTCGTCAGGAGCCTCGCCTGCCCCCGGGCCAGTACCCTCTTCGAGCTCTCTCTGACGCGCCTCTTTAGCAGCCAGATGGGCCTGGCCCTCCCTATCGGCCACGGCCAGCCGGTAGGCATCCGTCACCCGTCGCGGCGAGCCGAGCAATCGGTTGCGCCCCTTTTCGAGCCACAGCACCTCGTCCGAGAACCGCTCGATGGTGTCCAGGGAATGACTGACCAGCAAGAGGGTGTTGCCCTTGGCGAGGAACTCCTCGATGCGTCTCAGACAGCGATGCTGGAAGGCCTCGTCTCCCACCGCCAGCACCTCGTCCACCAGCAGGATCTCCGGATCTGTATGGATCGCGACCGCAAAACCGAGGCGAACGTACATGCCCGAGGAGTAGTTCTTGACGGGCTCTTCGATGAAGTCCGCCAGCCCAGAGAACTCCACGATGTCGTCGTATCGGCGATCGATCTCCTTACGGCTGAGACCCAGAACCGCGCCGTTGATATAGATGTTCTCGCGGCCAGAGATTTCCGGGTGGAATCCGGCCCCCAGTTCGATCAGCGCCGCCACCCTGCCCGACACTTCGACGCTGCCAGCCGTTGGCTGCAGCATGCCCGCGAGGATCTTCAGGAGGGTCGACTTGCCGGAGCCATTGCTGCCGATGACGCCGAAGGCAGTTCCTTTCTCCACCGTAAAGGAGACATCCTCCAGCGCCAGGATGGTGTCCTCCGCACGGTGACCTCCGACCAGGCTTCGCTGTAGCAAGGCGCTTTTCAGCGTTCGCAATCGGAAACCAGGCGCCGTCCGCAGATAGGACTTGTGCAGCCCATCGACCCGGATGGAGACGCTCATACCGCCTCCACGAGACTGTCGCTGAGTCGGCCGAACAGCCAGCTTCCCGATAGCCACAGTAGTGAGCTCCAACCGATCATCTGCATCCAGATCTGCGCTTCCGGCAGCACCCCCTGAAAGAGGACCGCCTGGTAGGCCCGAGCATACGGGGTAAACGGATTGAGCCATTCAATAGCCCATACCAGAGGAGGGTAGGCTTTCAGGAAGTCGAGGGGGTAGATGATCGGCGTCATATAGAAGAGAAGCGCCAGTAGATTGCCGACAATGTCCTTGACGTCCTTGAAGTGGACGTTGAGTGCCGAGAGCCCCAGGGTCAAACCACCCAGGGCCGGTAGCTGGAGCGCGACAACAACAGGAAAGAGCACCGCTGTCCACCCGCCGATGGGATAGCCGAGGAGGCGGCCAACAATCAGTCCGGCCACGAGAATGGGTACCGCGAAGAGGAAGTGCACCAGATTCGAGAGTACCGAAACCATGGGCAAGACTTCGGCCGGGAAGACGGCCTTCCGTAACAGCCCGGCGTTGGCTGTCAGCGACTGAGTGCCCTCCATCAGGGAGGTTGCAACCCAGGTCCACGGGAAGAGGCCCGTCATCAAGAAGAGGACGTAAGGATCCGAGCCCGGAAACCGTGGCTTGAAGACCACACTGAAGACGAAGGTGTAGACGCCGAGCAGCAGCAGCGGAGTGACGAGCGACCAGAAGAACCCCAGGACCGAGCCCCGGTAACGCGCCTTGAGCTCCCGGGACACCAGAGTGACCAGAAGGCCGCGGAATCGGAATAGTCTGTCCGCCACTTTCGTCATGCTGAGGTTCCGACTCTCACTGGCTCAAGGCCGGCTAGCCCGGGTTTCCCACCCTGCCATAGGTGGCTACCGCTTCGCGTCCACGCAAAGAGTACAGCAACCGAGGCCGACAGTGATCGGCTCAGCAGGGGCGACAGGAGGCTTCTCCCCAGGGTAATTCAGAAGACTGACGTACGGCTGGCGTTCTGTGACCGCAATCAACCACCGGTGTCGGTGCGAGTCCGCCGCTGCTCTTCCTCCAGCTTTCGCAGGCGATTGAGCAGTTCCTGACGACGACGCTCCACCTCCGCCTCGTAGTCGACCAGTTGGCCATCGTTGACGACGTAGACACGAGGGAACTTCTGGACATCGCCCCGCTCGTCGAACTGGATCGTGCCGGCGGCGCCAGTGAAGTCACGAAGCGATCGCACGGCGCTCCAGAACTCGCTAGGCTGTGCCCCGGACCGCCGCAGAGCCTCGGCCAGCACCATCATGGCGTCATAGCCGTGCACGGCGAAGAGATCGGGCTCGGTCTGGTACTTGGTGCGATAGGCTTCAACAAATACCTTTACCTCAGGCTCCTCGGAGTCGGGATCGAAGGCAGCCTGGGTCAGGAAGACCCCCTCTGCCGGCCGGCCAACCCGAGCGATGATCTCGGGCGCTGCGAAGGCCGATGTCGTGAAGATCGTACCCTTGTATCCCTGATCCCGCAGGTAAGCGATCATCTGGGCCAGATCCTCCGCATAGGCCGCCAGGTAGACCGCGTCGGGGTCCAACGTCATCACTCTCTCGATGACACCCGAGAGGTCCGAAGACAGAGATGGGAACTCGATCGAGTCCAGCACCTCTCCACCATGGCGCTTGAACTCCTTCTCGAAGATCTCCCGGACGCCCTTGGCGTAGGCACTCTCTTTGGCCAGGACCACGACCCTCTCAGCGTGCAGCTTCTGGGTCGCGAAGTTGCCCATTGTGGCTCCTTCGCGGGCATCCGAGGGAAAGACCCGATAGAAGTTCTTGGAGATTCCTGTCAGCTCGGGCGTTGATGCCGAGGGCGACATCAAGACGCGATCGTTCTCGTCGGCCACCGCCACCATCGCCAGCGCCTCGGCCGTCGTCACTCCTCCGATCACCGCCAGAGCGTCTTGGTCGTAGAGATCCACCAGAAGCTGCCTTGCCTTCTCCGGATCACTCTCCGAATCGACGACGACCAGCTCCAGCTCATAGGGATAGTCGCTGAGCATCTGGAGTTGTTCGATCGCCAGCTCCACGCCCTTGCGAATCGGTTCTCCGTAAACTGCGGCCTCCCCGGTCAGCGGCAACACGGCGCCGAACTTGACCGGCTTGTCCTTCTGACAAGCGAGGACTGTCGAGAGCACAACGAGCAGAAGAATGCTTTTTTTCTTCATGGTCGATTCACCGGCTTTCCATAGATTGCACCAAGAACCTTTCTAACTCACGGCCTGCACACTGTCAAGCCATTGCAACCACACTCCAAGAGAGTGACACAGACCGGCCTCGGGCCGCCAGTAGATCCACCACAGGTGTCAAGGCGCTAGAATAGAAGCTCGTCATGGCCAAGACTCGTACCCTCACACTCCGCTGTCCCGATTGCGAGGCACATCTCGTGATCGATGCCGCCACCGGTGAGATCCTCTCCCACCGCGCCGTCAAGCAGCCTCTGGCCGGAGGCAAGGACTTCGACACCCTCCTGGAAGACCTGGATCGGGACAAAAGCGAGGCCGAAGAGGTCTTCGCTCGCGAGGTCGCCGCCATGAAGGACCGTGACCGGCTGTTGGAAGAGAAGTTCAAGCAGGCCATGGAGCGAGCCAAAGAAGAGCCCGATGATGTTCCTCCACTGCGGCCCTTCGACTTCGACTGACCCGGCAGCCAACCCAGCTCAAGCTCGTTCCAGGCGAATCCGGAAGCCTTCGTCTCTGAGGCTCGAGAGAGCCTTCTCCAGGCTTGCCTCCTTGATGAGCAAGAAGTCCGTGTCGTAGGTGGAAATCGCCAACACACTGACCTCGGAAGCAGCCAGCGGAGCCGTCAACGAAGCCAAGATTCCCACCAGGGTGAACTCCAGCGGTCCTTCCACCATCAGGCAGCGCCACCCGGCCTCTGCCCGCACTCCCGGCGGGACAATGCCCTGCTCGCAGACAATGGACAGTTCTTGCGGCGTGCGGGTCACCGAAGAGACCGAACCACCATGTGCCCAACCGGGTATGGCCTCGTCGGCAGACAAACGACAGACGGAAAAGACCGGATCCAGGAGGGTTAGCGCGACTGTGGTGCCAGTCACCAGAGTCACCTCCTCAAGCCTCTTCGGGCTCTGCCGGAGACTCACCTTCGGCCAGGGGTCGCAACAGCTCCTCGGCCTCCTCGACCCGTTCCTTGTCTACCCAGAAGGTCGCTGCCAGACCTCGGCCCGACTGACTGATCCCCGAACCCCAGCGCCCCACTGGCAGAACACTGAGCGCCTCCTCCCCCTGGACGACACAAGGGATCCGAGCGGAGTCGAGGAGTGATTTGACGATCGGCAGCAGCGAAACGTCGGCGGTCTCGAAAACCGCCACCAGATCCTCATCAGGATCTTCGGCAGGCAACTCGACAACCAGTCGAATTTCGCAATCCGGACACGTTTCAATGCCCTCTCGGTACTCCGCTCTACACTCAGGACAGTACATGCGACCTCCTTGACCCTCGTCAGCCGATTCTCGAGATGCGCAATTCGATCAAGTGAGCATCCCCTGGTAGAGAAGATATCCCAGATCGGCTCTGCGGTATCATTTCGGTGCCCTGTCGAGTCGATCCGATAGCGCTTCAACATCGGGTCTGAGCCGCCCGTGATCGCTCGACCTTCCAGGAGCCAGCCATGAACCGCAGCCGCCTCGCGATGACCCTGCCGATCCTGCTTCTCGCTCTCTGGCCCTATTCGGCCGGCCTGGCGTCCCCGAACTCACAGGACAAGCCAACCGAGGCTGAAGCCAGTGAAGTCCCAGGGCCTGGCGATCCGCAGAGTCACCTCGCAGCCATGGTTGGAGAGTGGGACCTGACCATTCGTGTCTGGACCCAACCCGACAGCGAACCGATAGAGACTCGAGGCTCCGCTAGCGCTCGTTGGATTCTCGGCGACCACTTCGTGGAGACACGACTCGAAGGCGAGGTGCTGAACAGCCCCTTCGAAGGGCTGAGGATCGAGGGCTACGATGTTGCTGCCAGCCTGTTCATCAGCACCTGGCGCGATAGTCGCGGAACCTACACACTGGTTTTCAGTGGCAGGTGCGACGCCACTTGTGGGATTCGGACCATGACCGCAGACTTCATCGACCCGGTCTCGAAGACCGAGCTCACGATCAAGAGTGTGACCACCATTATCGGCGACGATTCGTACAAGTACGAGTCCTACATCGTCACGCCGGGCGGCACCGAGCTCAGGAACATGGAGCTCGAGGCGACTCGCAGACCCTAGGTGCCCGTGAGAGAATCGACGCTGACAGCCGCTGACCATGCCTGGTTCCGCCTCCAGGAGACCACCAATCCGATGGCTTCGTTGGCGGTCCTGTTCTTCAAGCAAGCCCTGCCGATCGACACCCTGAAATCGCTCGTCGAAGACCGTCTGATGTCCTACGAGCGCTTTCGCCAGCGCCTGGTGCCCTCCAGACTGCCGCTCGCCCGACCCCACTGGCACGAGGGGGACGACTTCGCCCTCGACCATCATCTGTTCCGCGCCACCCTGTCACCACCAGGCACGGAACGGCATCTGGAGACGTTGATCAACAGACTCATTTCCGAGCCGATGCCGGTGGATCAACCCCTCTGGCAACTGCACCTGATCGAAGAGGTCGATGGTGGCTCGGCCCTGGTCGTCAGGATCCACCAGAGCGTGGCGGACGGCACTTCGGCTTCCAGGATTATTCTGGAACTAGGCAGCGCGGAGTCGGGTCAGAGCCCTGCGGAGATCGTCTACCAGGGACTCGAAACCCAGGTCAGGGCCGAGAAGGTGGTCGAGGCCGCCAGCCAACCAGGCTCCGCAGTCCGATCTCTCTGCCGTTTGATCCCTCAGCGCTCGGACACCGATTCGTCACTGATGGGCAAGCCGACGAACCAGAGTCAGACTGCCTGGTCACAAGGTTTTCCCCTGATACGCCTTCGCAGCTTCGCGGCCCGCCTGGAGACCACCGAGACCGAGCTTCTGCTCGCCGCGGTCACGGCAGCCCTGCGGCAGGAGCTCGTCCATCTCGGCCTCCTTCCTGAATCGACACTCCTGCGGGCGGTGGTGCCGTGCAATCTGCGAAGCCCGGACGAAGATCTCCTGGGCAGCCAGTTCGCCCTTGCAATGCTTCCACTGCCGGTCGGTAGGACCACGATCCGCTCGCGCCTCCGAAGACTCAGGCGCGATCTCGACGAGCTCGGATCTGCGCCGGATTCGCTCTCCGTCTTTCAGGTGTCTGGGGATCCCGGGTTCAGGATGTCGGAAGTAGAAGACCAGATCATTCGACAGATCGCCAAGAAGACGACCCTTCTACTCTCCTTCGCGCCCCAACCGACGGAGCCCCTCTATTTCTGTGGGCAGAAGCTCGAGCACTGGTTGTACTGGCCTGCCCAGGCGGGTCCGCAGAGGGTCAGCCTCGGTCTTTCGGCGACCTCCGACGATCTTCGTCTGGGAGTCTCGGTCGACGTTGGCTCGGCAGCGGATCCCCATCGCCTCGCTCTGGCCTTCGACCAGGCCCTGGCAGAGATCGCCGCAGCTTCCGGCGAAACAACCTAGCAGCTATCAAGTGGAGGCCCGTCCGCGTCGTCCACAGGGGGGCAGCGACGGCTACTTCAACCTTCAGGCCCTCAAAGGCTGGTCGGCGAAGCCGCCGAGCGCTTCAACCCCCAAGCTCCAGGATGGGCGGTTGGGGTCAGTCGAACGGGTTGGCTTCCCAGGAACCGTAGCTGGGGTTCGGGAACATGAAGAATCTGGAGCCGTAGTCTCCAAAAGCCTCCGGAGACGAGAACCTCGATTCCTGGACCATGTCCGGAAAGTCGTTGATGTTGTCACCGAGCCACATGACGATCTCGAGTGGCGGCAGATCGGGTGATGCCGTGCCCTTCTCTATGCTCTCCCAGCGGGGTTCCTTCTCGCGGCTGTCTGTGCGACAGAGCAGTACGTCGAAGGGAATATCGAAGGCCTCGAGATTGGCTCGAGTGTCGGGACAGTCCCGTTCCTTCCTGTTGGTGACGATGGCGATTCGGCCACCTAGATCCTGCACCAGATCGAGAAAACGGAGAGCTCCTGGCAACGGCGGCGCCGCCCTTCGAGTCACCCACTCCATCCAAAGCTCATCTGTAGAGCCCTGCTCGAGCTCCACCAACGCTTTCTCGTATTCCGAGTTGCTGATGAGGGTCTCGTCAGCATCCACCGCGACAGCCCAGGTACCAGGCTCCATCCCTTCGACTCTCTTGCGTAGATGCTCCCCGGCCAGTGCGTAGGTCTGCAGGAAGGCCGCTTGGAACTCAGCGGAATTCCGCATCCAGTGCACCGGTCGGGTCAGGTCCGACCCGACTACGCCCTCGGATTGCACTGTCTTGGATGGTGCGGCCCCGCCTGTCGAGCAGGCAGCAAGCAGAACACAACAGGCCAGGTAGACGAGACTCTTCATGCGGGGTACCCTCCGATTCGATCGGAGCGCTGATTCTACTAGCTCGAGTCTCGATCCGCTCGATTCCAAAACGACGATAGACTGGCGAACATCATGAAGACCTGGTTGCTAGAGATTCCGTGGTCACTTGTCATCATCGCCTGTCTCACGCTCGGCTTGGCACCCTTTGCTCCTCCGCATATCTGGGAGAAGCTGCGCATGCTCTTCCGCGGCACGCTGGTCCGTCCCATAGACTGGCTGGACTTTGCGTTCCACGGAATTCCATGGGTGCTCCTCATCCTGAAAGCCTGGGCCACCGCCACCAAGTAGAGAGCTCGAACAGTCCATCCCAGCATCATCGAGTGGAGGTCCATTCGGGTGGTCCGCAGGGGGACGGCGGCGGCTACACAGACTTTGACGGCAGGGCCACCACCTGCGCTCGACGGCGCACCGGATCTCCAGTGCCCTACCAAGGCTCTTGCGCTGCGCTTGTCGAGAGCCCCCCTCTCGAACCACCCGAACGAACCTCTGGCACCGATGAAGGCAACAGGGGCTCAAAGACCGGCCGGAGGTACGACGGACGCCTCAACCCCCAAGCCCTCAAGGCCCCGAGCTTTCGAGGGGCCTCAGGAGCCTAAGGCCATTCAGAACCACCAGGATCGTGCTGCCCTCGTGGCTGATGACACCGATGGGTAGTGCCAGGCCGTGCAGCAGGTTCACCACCACGAGAATGGCGATGACGGCACAGGCAAAGGCCAGGTTCTGGCGCACGATCTTCTGTGCCTTGCGGGACAGTCGCAAGGCGTAGGGGAGCAGCTCCAGCTCATCGCGCACCAGCACCAGGTCAGCCGTCTCCAAGGCGGCATCGGTACCGGAGACACCCATGGCCACGCCAACCGTTGCCGCGGCCAGAGCTGGAGCATCGTTGACTCCATCACCCACCATGGCCACCCGCTCCCCCTGGGCCATCATCCCGCGAAGGATCGCCACTTTCTCCTCGGGCATCACCTCGGCGTGCCACTCGTCCACTTCGACGGCCTCGGCGACCCGACGCGCCACCACCGGGTTGTCGCCGGTCATCATCACCGTGCGACCCATGCCCAGACGTTTCAAGTGCTCGACGGTCGATTTCGCCTCCGGCCGGACCCGGTCTTCGATCGCCAGAGCCCCCGAGATCCCGTTACCCGACACGAATACCATCGTCCGGGCCTCCTCCTGCAAGAGCTCGATCTGTCTCATCTCTCGAGCGTTCGGCGGCTGCCCCCCAAGCTCTCCTACGAAGTCGGGGCGACCCACGGCCACCTGCCGACCCGAAACCTGCGCCACCGCACCCCGACCCCGATGGTTCACGAGACCGTGAGCCAGGGGCACTGTCAGGTCTTTCGCCTCTGCCGTTTCGACGATCGCGCGGCCCAGATGATGCTCCGAGAGGCGCTCCACCGCCGCCGCCAAGGCCAGCACCTCGTCGGCCGTGGAGACCCCGAACGGCACCACTGCGGTCACCACTGGCCGGCCTCCGGTAAGGGTTCCAGTCTTGTCGAAAGCAATGCTGTCGATGGAGGCCAACTCTTCCAGCGGTGACCCTCCCTTGAAAAGCAGTCCCTTGCGGGCGGCGTGACCCAGCGCCGCCAGGATGGTGGCGGGCGTCGAGATGACCACCGCACAGGGAGAGGCCACCACCAGGAGGGTCATGGCTCGATAGAAAGCCGGACGGAAAGCCTCACCCAAGGCGACCGGCAAGACCACCGCCACCACGGCCGCGAAGATCACCGTCGCCGCGTAGCCCTGCTCGAAGCGATCGATGAATCGCTGGGTCGGCGCCTTGGCCTCCCGCGCCTCCTCTACCAGGTCGATGATGCGCGCCAGCGTCGACTCCGAGGCTCGGCGCTCGACCGAGACCTCGACCGTGCCCCCGACATTGATGGATCCGGCAAAAACCCGATCACCGGGGCCCTTGGGCTCCGGAGTGGACTCCCCCGTAATGGCTGCCTGATCTGCGGCGGTATGGCCCGAGACGACCTTACCATCCACCGGGACCCGATCGCCGGGCCGAATCCTCACCATCTGCCCCGCCTCCAACTCCGCCGCCGCTACCCTTCGCTCGGTGCCGTCGGGCAGCAGCAACATGGCCTCGTCGGGCCGTAGCTCCATGAGCGATTCGATAGCCCGCGTCGTGCGCCGCAGCGCTCGCGCCTCGAGGGCATTGGAAAGCGAGAACAAGAAGAGCAGCGCCGCGCCCTCCGCATACTCACCGATACTCGCAGCACCCAGGGCGGACAGCAGCATCAGCAGGTCGATATCGAGGCGCCGTCCCTTGAGACTCTGGATCGTCCGTCCCAGGCTGAAGGCACCGCCGGCGACGTAAGCACCTGCAAAGGCCAGCATCTCGGCCCACCTGGGCAGTCCCAACAGGTCCGGACCGAGCCATCCCAGGAGTGCCAAGGCACCGCAGACCACCGGTGTCCAGACAGGTTCCTTGCCATCCGCCAGAGCCTGGACCCAGGCAGGAAACGCCTCCTGTTGGCCGTGTCTTGACGAGTTCATGGATCGAGAACAGGTCCGCCAGTTCGCTACCTCCGCCAGGCGGAGGACGCAACAACCCAGCAGACCCGCGACTTGGGGGGTCGAGAGTCCCGTGAGCCATTCTAGCTCGACCCGCCGGCATGAGTCTGATTAACTCCGGTGACGAACTTCCAAGCATGACGACCTATCTCATCGATGCCAGCCCGTATATATTCCGGGCTCATTTCTCCATGCCTTCGTCCCTGATGGACCCGGAAGGACGGCCGGCAGGGGCAACCTACGGCTTCGCCTCGTTCCTCCTGAAGCTCCTCGCCCAGGAACAGCCCAGCCATCTGGCGGTGGCCTTCGACGGCAGCCTGACCACCAGCTTCCGCAACGATCTCTATCCGGAGTACAAAGCCAAAAGGGAGACACCGCCGCCTGAGCTCGTGAGCCAATTGGAGAGCTGCCGCCATGTAGCGGAGTGCCTGGGAATGGTGAGTTTCATCGACGACCGCTACGAGGCTGACGACTTGATCGGTACCCTCTCGGCTCTGGTCTCAGATGCCGGTCAGAAGGCGGTGATCGTGACCTCCGACAAGGACCTGGCGCAGCTCGTCTCCGACAGGGTCACCCTCCTGGACTTCGC
>JAUVRX010000178.1 GCA_030597375.1 Acidobacteriota bacterium | reverse complement strand
CCGGCCATCACAGAAGCGGGATTACCCGGCAGGCCGAACACCAGACCGCCCGCGTGATGAGCCGCAACCAGCGGTTTGCCCGGTTGGATCGCCACGGCGTCGAAGAGCACCTCACAGCCCAGGTCCGTCAGCACGTCCTCGACGCAGTCGTAGTCCCCCTTGGAGACGCCACCGCCGATGAGCAGCACATCCGCCTCCATTCCAGCGCCGATCCTCTCGCGGAGATCCTCCGGACTATCGGCTGCTATGCCGAGTGGTTCGACTTCCAGACCCATCGAGCGCCCGGCGGCCAGTAGGAAATCGGTATGGGAATCCCTCAGCTGCCCTGGGCGGGGTTCGACTTCCGGCGGCACCACCTCATTGCCAGTTGCCAGAAACGCCACCCGAGGCCTGCGATGCACCGGCACCGAGGCGATGCCATGGGTGGCCAGGAGGCTCAAGCCGCCGGCTGTGAGCAGTGAGCCGGCCGGCAGCAGTGGGTCGCCGCGGTGTTGAATCTCGGCCCGGCGCCGGATGTGGGCACCCTCCTGGGTGCCGGAACGAAACAGCACTTCGTCCTGCGTGGAACTGGTCTGCTCGACAGTGACGACCCGGTCGGCTCCTCGTGGGATCGCAGCCCCGGTCATGATCCGCATCGCGGAGCCGGCTTCGAGCTCGCAGTCGGGGCTGGCTCCGGCCGGAATGACGCCGCTGATGGGCAGACAGTCCCCAGCTGCCACCTCACCGGCCACCGCGAAACCGTCCATGGCCGAGACATCCGTCGGGGGAACGTCCAGAGTGGCAGTCAGGGGTTCAGCGAGCACCTGGCCGAGAGCCGTTCTTCGGTCCACCTTCTGAGGCTCGAGAGGAGAGCAGTGCGCTGCCAGTCGTTGCCAGGCGCTTTCGGGAGAGATCCATTCTTCAGTCGTCATGTCGTTACCTGCGAGGTCGTGGGCTAGAGGTGTTTCTCACATGGGAGCAGTGAAACCCGATGCTATACTCGGCGCCGCTCGTTGTCCCCTGGAACCTGCCGGCGTACTGTCCCTACCAAGCCAGCAGCAACATTGAGCCTAACGTGACTCCCAAGTTCAAATACCGTGGAAATCTGGCCGAGACCACTCTGCCGGAGATGCTGTACACGATCGATCGATTCCGGGTTCCGGGTGTTATCGAGGTTCGGCGCGGAAGACTCATCAAGCGAGTCTACATTCGTGACGGCTACATCATCCATGCCAGTTCGTCCAATCGAGAAGACAGTCTCGGTGCCTACCTGCAGCGGGCGGAAACCGTACCCAGAGATGCATTTGAGAGTCTAGTCCGTCTCAGACAGAGCTCGAACAAACGTCTCGGCGTGCTGCTCGTCGAGCGTGGAATTCTGGCGCCCGGCGAGGTGTTCGAGTACATTCGAGAACAGATCGAAGCGATCGTCTGGGGTCTGTTCTACTGGCAGGAAGGAGAGGTCGCATTCGGAGTGGGCGACCTCGAAGAGGAAGAGATGGTGCAGATCCAACTGCCGATCAAACGGGTCATCGTACAGGGGATCAAGAGCGCTCCCGACGCCAAGCCTCTGGTATCGCGCCTCGGCAGCAAGCAGACCGTGCTCGAGCCCTGTTTCGAGGTGGAGGATCTCATCGAAACCGGCCTCGACAGGGATGACTACAGCTTGCTTCGGCGGGTGACCGGTTCCAAGACGCTCTACCAACTCTGCGCCGAAGGGCCCAGAGTACCAGCCGAGAACGCCAAATTGCTGTACGCTTTTCAGGTGCTGAAACTGGTTCGACGGAAACACACCCAGAAGTCCGGTGGCGGTCCGCTGAAGATCAAGCTGGGCACCTCTGGCGACCGAATGAGCAACTGAAAGTCTCAAAGCGAACCAGCTGTCCCCGAGAAAGCTAAGAGAACCAGCCCCATGCCGCTCTACGAGTACGAATGTGAATCTTGTGGCGATCGAATCGAGGTCCTGCAAAGAGTCGGTGCTCCGCCGATCGGCGCCTGCGAGGCTTGTGGCGGCGAGATGCGGCGACTCCTCTCGGCACCGGCCATCCAGTTCAAGGGAACCGGTTGGTATGTGACCGACTATGCCAGGAAGGGCTCCTCTTCTGCGGGTGAATCGCGAGACAGCAAGGAAGGCTCGGGATCGAAGCCCAAGGAGTCGGGTGAGGCTAAATCAGGCAGCAAGGGAAAAGCGTCTTCTGAGAGCTCGGGGAAGAAGACCCCAGCCTCCGATTGAAGCAGATGGCGACTGAGATCGGCCGGACGAGACCACGAATGACGCGGCGGATAGGCTCCGGTCGCCGACGGGGATCCGCAGAGCTCGGAGCAGATCCAGCTCGACTCGCATTCCCAGCCCTGGTTGCCGCCGGACTGATCTTGCTGCTGTCAGCGGGTGCGGCACAGGCGACGACCTATAGGATGATCGCCGACGGTGATCTGGCGGATCAGGCGACGGTGATTCTCCAGGCCATCGTTGTCGCCAGGGAACCGGCCCCCATCGCAGCGCCTCCCTCGACGGACACCTTCGTTCAAGTAGAGCGAGTGCTGAAGGGCTATGTCGCTGGCAGTACGGTGGTAGTCCGTCAGGCGGGAGGTATCGGTCCGGATGGTGTGGGCCTGAGGGTGTGGGGCAGTCCCCAGTTTCAGCAGGGCGAGCGTGTTCTCTTGTTTCTGGCTCCACGAGCTGACGGTACGTACGGCGTACTGCACCTGATGCTCGGTGCCTTCCATGAGGTACAGAGGGGTGGGCTGCGCCTGGCAGTCAGGGATCTCAGTGAAGCCCTGCAGACGCTTGCTGAGTGGGATTTGCTGTCTCAGGGCCCGGTCATGTCTTTCGACCCTCCCAGGCGATGGGACGCCTTCACGAGATGGCTGGTCGAGCGAGAGGCGGATGTCGGGGAAGAAGCCAGGTACCTGGATCTGACAGGTGCCCTGGTCTTCAACGAGCTCGATTCTCCGCCGGTGCTGCTCCGCGAGCCATGTACTCACCTGGGCTTTCGCTGGTTCGGTTTCAATCGCCAGAGACCGATTGCCTGGAAAGTGAATCTCGGTCCCCTCGGCGGCTCGCTGGATCCCAGAGACCTGTCCATGGCTCTGGAGGTCTGGGAGATTGCCACCGGTGGACGGTTGCAGCTGTCGTTGAAGGGGATGACGTCCTCGGAAGCGGGGCTCTCGGAGCATGATGGACTCAACGCCGTGCTCTTCGAAGACCCTGGCGAGTGGATCCCCGGATCCTTCGATTGCCGGGCTGGTGGTGTGCTGGCGGTCTCCGGGGTCTGGTTCGACAGCGGTCGCGATCAGCAGTGCCGGGTGAGAAAGGTGGGTCAGAAAGGCAGCGCTGGCGATCGGGTCTTCCTGAAGATCTCGAGCTCCGACATCGTCACCAATGACGGCTCCAGCTGTTTCTTCGTTGGCGATCGCGCACGGGTCCTGGAAGTTCTGGCCCATGAGGTCGGGCATTCGCTGGGCCTGGCGCATGCCGATGACGTCGAAGCCCTCATGTTCGGTCCGGTCCACGACGACGGACGTGGAGCGACCCTCGACGCCTGGGACCGCAGGGCGATCCATCAGATCTACGCTCCCGGGGTCCACTAGGCCCTGATCTCTGGTCTCGAGGTCTTGGGGTCTTGAGGCCTTGGGGTCTTGAGGCCTTGGGGCAGTGAGGCAGTGAGGCAGTGGGGCAGTGGGGGCGTAAGGGCTTGAAGGCGTAGGGGCTTGAAGCGGCCGGCGCCCCTGCCGGCCGGACTGGGCTCTAGTCCCCGGGTTCGACTACCGGGAACCCGCCCGAGCCGAGCCTCATCTTCTTGGCGTAGTAGCGGAAAGAGCGGAAGCTCATTCCCAGGACCTCGGCGGCCTGGGTCTGCACCCCGGCGGCTCGATCGAGCGCTTCCGCCATGAGCTGTTTGCGAATCTCGTCCAGGTACTGCTCCAGATTCAGCCCCTCGGCCGGCAGGCTGGGAGCCTCGCCAAGTGGGGGAGTCGGTTCCAGAATCTGAGCCGGCAGATCGTCAGCGGTGAGAGTGTCCCCTTCGGAGAGGGCCAGGGCGCGCTCGATGACGTTCTCCAACTCGCGCACGTTCCCCGGCCAGTGATAACTCTCCAGAATCCGCATCGCCTCGACAGAGATCCTGCGGGCCTCGATGCCCATCCCAGTGCTGCACTTCTTGATGAAGAAGTCGACCAGGAGAGGGATGTCTTCTCGACGCCGGCGAAGGGGAGGCAGTCGAATCGGAATGACATTGACCCGATAGTAGAGGTCCTCTCGAAACTCACCCTGCTCCGTCAACTGCCGCAGATCCTGGTTGGTGGCGGCGATGATGCGAACATCGACAGGCTCCTCTGTGCTTCCGCCTACCTTGCGGATCTTCTTTTCCTGTAGGGCCCGCAGCAGTTTCACCTGCATTGCGGGAGTCATCTCGCTGATCTCGTCGAGAAGCAGGGTACCTTTGTGGGCCTCCCGAAAAAGGCCCTTCTTCTCGCGCACGGCGCCCGTGAAGGAGCCGCGCTCGTGTCCGAAGAGCTCGCTCTCCAGCAGGTTTTCGGGCAGGGCGCCGCAGTTGACGGAGAGGAATCGATGCGATGATCTCGGGCTCTCGTAGTGGATAGCGCGCGCAATCAACTCCTTGCCTGTGCCACTTTCGCCTTCGAGAAGCACTGTCGAGCTGGTTCGCGAGACCCTTTCGACCAGCTCGAAGATTTCCTGCATCGGACGGCTTCGGCCAATGATGTTGGAGAAACGATACTTCTCTTCGAGCTCGCGCCGCAGGTAGAAATTCTCGTCCACCAGCTCGGTCTTCTCCAGAGCCTTCTGGATGATGACCTTGAGCTCCTCGACATCGAAAGGCTTCGAGACGTAGTCGTAGGCCCCGCGTCGCATGGCTTCGATGGCCGTCTTGGTGGAGGTGTAGGCGGTCATCATGATGACCGACATTCGAGAATCCTGTTGCTTGATCTCGCGTAGGAGATCGAGTCCGCTGCCGTCGGGCATGATGATGTCGCACAGCACCAGGTCGAAGCTGCCTTCGCGGATCTGCGTGCGCCCTTCTTCCACGCAACTCGCGGTGGTGACCCGAAATCCGCTCTCCTCCAACAGCAACTGCAGAAAATCCAGCATGCTCTGCTCGTCGTCTACAACCAGAATCCGAGCTGTCAACTGTCAAGCCTCCTCTGCCATTCGTGTTTGCTCCCCGGGGGCGAGAGGCAGTGCCACTGTTATGACAGTTCCCTCCCCGGGTTGGCTGTCGACGGCCAACCGACCCCCATGCTCCTCGACGATTCGGTAGACGATCGCCATCCCGATTCCCGAACCGCTATCGAAGAACGAGTGGAACGGATGGAACATCTTGCCGCGCTCTTCGGCGCTCATGCCGCGGCCATTATCGACGAAGCGGATACAGTAATCATCGCCTTCGACGCGACCCTCCACTCTCAGGGTGCCTCCCCCGGGCATGGCCCGTAGGGAATTGCGCGCCAGGTTCCAGAAGATCTGGCTGATCTGGTCTGGATCCGCCATCAGTGTAACGGCAGGTGGATCGAGGACCAGGTCCAGGTGATGCTGCGACGACACCTCAGGGCTGTTGGCCAGCAGTTGCACGTTTTCGCTCAACTGACGGGCGATGTCGAAGCGCACACTGGAGCGTTCCTTGGGTCGGGCGAACTGCAAGAAGCTCTTGATGGTTCGATCCAGCCTCTGACTTTCCTTGAAGATGATATCCAGCAGCTTGCGGTGGACGGAGTCACCCTCCAGGGCGGTGGTGAGCATCTGCACGGATCCGGAGATGGCGGCCAGAGGATTGCCTACCTCGTGGGCAATTCCCGACGCCATCTCGCCGACTGCGGCGAGCCGCTCCTTGAGCTG
>JAUVRX010000018.1 GCA_030597375.1 Acidobacteriota bacterium | reverse complement strand
GTGACCTCCTCGATGCGATCGAGCAGTCTCTCCGTGCCCCAGAACCATACCGCCCCGACTTCGGTCACGGTCTTGCCAGTCTCGATCAGGCTCCGCCTGGCGATCCGCCGACGCTCTTCGTCGGTCAACTCGGGCAGGCAAAGATCGACATTGCTCACTGTCGTCCGACGGAGACGATTGGGGATCAGCCAGAGAATCCAGCCGATCAGGGCGCCAAGAAACTGAGCCACTCCCATCGGCAGGATGGCGAAACCACGAATCAGGGTCTTGAGGATGGCTGCCTGGACGGGAGCAGACTTCGTAGCTTTCTTGGCGGACATGGGCTTGGCTCCGGACCTCCACTCATGGCGCAGGCACGGCTGGCCAGCGCCGGAACCCGTTCGATCTCCTGCATCATAGAGGAAATCAGGGCGTCCTCATGGTCATTCGATGTCACAGAAGCAATAGGCGTAGAGCCCGCCGGGGTCATTGAAATCACTCAGTCGTGTCACCTCCTCGAGCAGGGTCTCGAGGCCAGACCAACGATTCCGCGCCGCAAACCGCGACAGCGTCCAGCCGTCCAGTCTGTCGGCGGCGCTCTCGAGCAGTGCTGTCAGGACCTTGGAAGTCTTTCCGGCCTCCTGCTCGATGTAGACCACGGAATAGTCGTCGAGGACTCCGGCCTTCTCGGCGGCGGCGTCCAGAGCCTCCTGCAATCCGCCAAGCTCATCCACCAGACCGAGGTCGTGGGCCTCGGCGCCACTCCAGACCCGGCCCCCAGCCACCTGATCGACCTGTTCTACCGTCATACCGCGCTCTTCTGCGACCCGGACGATGAATTCCTCATAGCCGGCCTCGATGCTCGACTGCAACGCCTCCACCGCCTCGTCGGGCAGCCCGCGCTCCGGTCGCAATGTCCCCGCGAACGGTCCGGTACCGACCCCATCGTTGTGGATGCCGAGTCTGGCGAGGGTTCTCTGAAAGGTGGGTGCCATGGCATAGATACCGATCGAGCCGGTGATCGTCGTCGCGCTGGCCCAGATCTGGTCCGCCGACATGGCAATCCAGTAGCCTCCGGAGGCGGCTACCGATCCCATGGAAACCACTACTGGCTTGCCAGAGTCCCGCGTCAACTCCACCTCCCGTCGAATGATCTCGGAGGCGAAGGAGCTGCCCCCCGGGCTGTCGATGCGCAGCACGAGTGCCTTGACCTCGGCGCTGTTCCTGGCTCTGCGAATCAGCTCGGCGGTAGAATCGCCGCCGATGCTGCCAGGCGGTCGGCTGCCGTTGTAGATCGCGCCCTTCGCCACCACTACAGCCACGACGTTGTCACTTTTCCGATGCGATGTTTCGATCGCCTCCAGATAGTCGAGGTAATTGATGCCATGGTATGAATGGGTTTTCTCGTCTTCGCCCACCAGTTCGACCAACCGATCCCGGACCTCGTCCCGGTTGACAACGCGATCGACCAACCCTTCGGCAAGAGCTACAGCCGCGGCCCGACCCGAATGATCGGCCAGCTTGCGGTGAAAGTCGTTGGAGTAGGCCGCGACAGCCTCGGGCGAAAGGTCCCTGGCTGACGCAATGTCCGTCCGATACGCCTTCCAGAGCTCCTCCATCCACCGCATCCGGTTCTGTCGAACCTCGGAGGACATAGCGCTCCTCATGAAGGGCTCGACGGCCGACTTGTACTCTCCGACCCGAAAGACGTTCCAATCCACTTCGAGCCGATCGAGGGCCTCCTTGTAGTAGTTGCGGTAGCTACCAAATCCGGGGAGCAGGACCATGCCCATGGGGTGGACCATGACCTCGTCTGCCGCGGCCGCCAGGTGATAGCGAGACTGCGAATAGAAATCTGCCGCCGCAAGAACCGGCTTGCCGGTCGCCTTGAACGCCTCGATGTCCTGCCGCAGGCTCTGCAGGGTGCTCAGACCCCCTCTACCGAGCCGATTCAGGTCCAGGTACAGGGCCTTGACGCGGTCGTCCCGTCCTGCCGCCTCGATGGCCTCGTGGAGGCTCCGTACCAGGCTCTCGGGCCGGTACCGACCCAGGAGTCTGAGAAGCGCTCGCTCGTCCGGAGTACCGTAAAGCTGCTCTACCAGGCTACCTGCTGGCTCGACAACCAGAGCCGTGCTGTCGGCAACCTCAGGCCGATCGCTGGTCAGGAGCCACGCCAGCAGGACGACGATCAGGAAGACAAACAGCAGATTGACGATCAGTCTTCGCGCCAGATCGAGTCCGTGCCACAACTGGACCAGCGCCCTGGTCAGGGTCTCGAGAATCGTTCGCATTGGACTTCCTCTCTACGCTCGGACCTCGGCATGGCTCCCCATGGGGACCGATACCGCTGCCCCGGGGAGATGCGAGTCCTCCAAGATCAATACGCAGGGTGGGGTTCGTGGTTTAGAAGACAGACCCTCATTCTTCTCAATCGAAGCCACCCTACCAGACCTCGCGCCCCACCCGCTTGAGTAGCCCCGCTGTCCGCCCTTTTGAGTGGTGCAAAATAGCACGTTCCTGCTTACAGTTGTGAATGCCCGGATGGGCGGGTCGGGCGTAGTCCGACCCTTCTTTCCCACTGCGTTTCGCGAGGAGGTGGCTGATGGGCCAAAGCCTGAGCCACGATGTCTTGATTCTAGGAGCTGGTCTCGCCGGGTTGCGCGCCGCCGTAGAAATCGCGCGCCGCACCGACGGCAAGACCGATATCGGAATCGTCTCGAAGGTGCAGCTCATGCGCGCCCACTCGGTCTGTGCCGAGGGGGGTACGGCGGCGATGCTTCGCACCGACGAAGGGGACTCGATCGACCTGCACGCCTGGGACACGATCAAGGGGGCCGACTTCCTGGCCGACCAGGATGTCGTGTACCGCTTCGTCAATGAGGCTCCCAGGGAGATCCTCCTCCTCGATCACTGGGGGATTCCCTGGACTCGTGACGAGTACGGTCGCATCGAGCAGCGACCCTTCGGGGGGCATTCCTACCCACGGGCCACATTGGCCGCCGACAAGACCGGCTTCTTCGAGATGCAGACACTGTACGACACACTGCTGCAGTACGACAACTTCACCCGGTACGACGAGTTCTTCGTCAGCGACCTCATGATGGAGGGCGACCAGTTCGTCGGCCTCTCAGGGATCCATGCAGCGACCGGTGATCTGGTGACGCTGCAAGGCAAGGCCCTCCTCATCGCATCGGGAGGTGCTGGAACGCTCTTCGGCTTCACCACCTACTCGCAGACGGTCACCGGCGACGGATTGGCCATGGCCTATCGTGCCGGCTTGCCGCTGGAGGACATGGAGTTCGTGCAGTTCCATCCCACCGGTCTGATTCCTTCGGGCATCCTGATGACCGAGGGATGCCGAGGTGAGGGTGGCTACCTGCGCAATGCAGAGGGCGAGCGTTTCCTCGAGCGCTACGCACCGGAGAAGATGGAGCTCGGTCCCCGGGATGTCATTTCTCGAGCCGAAACGACGGAGATCCTGGAGGGACGAGGATTCAAGGGCCCCGACGGTCTCGACTATCTCCACCTCGACCTCACCCATCTAGGGGCCGACCTCATCAACAGCCGATTGCCTCTGATTCGCGAAGTCTGCATGAAATTCGTCGGCATCGATCCTATCCACGAACCCATCCCCATACGGCCGGTGGCGCACTATTCGATGGGGGGAATCGAAACCGACATCGACGGCGCCACACGCTGCCCGGCTATCTGGGTGGCGGGCGAGGCAGCCTGCGTTTCGCTTCATGGCGCCAACCGGCTGGGCTCCAACTCGACGGCCGAATGCCTGGTCTGGGGTGGAATCACCGGCGGCGAGATCGTCGATCGGCTCGGGGAGCTGCCGGCACCACCAGCGATCACCAGCGATCAGCTGGCCGCCAGCGAGGGCCATGTCGCCGAATTGCTGGACCGCAAAGGGGATCAGAACCTCTACCGATTGCGGCAGGAGCTGCGCAGCAGCATGGATCGCTATGTGGGTGTCTATCGCACGGGTGAGGGTCTCGCCAAGGCTCTCGAGACCATCCGAGAAATCCAGGACCGCTCGACTCGAGCACCGGTAGCCGACAAGAGTCGGGTCTACAACTCCAACCTCTTCCATGCCCTGGAGCTCGAGAACCTCCTGGATCTGGCCGAAGTGATGGTGGTAGGCGCGCTGGCCCGAGAGGAGTCGCGTGGGGCTCACTCGCGCACCGACTTCGTCGCCCGAGATGACGACAAGTGGCTGCGACATACGCTGGCCTGGCGCACCGACAGCGGTCCGAGGCTGGACTACAAACCGGTAACCATCACCACCTGGAAACCGGTAGAACGCAAGTACTGAAGAGAGGTGGAGAAATGGTGAAAGACCGAGGTCATCCCAATCGGCTCGGCATCTGGGGCTGGTTCGGGGGCGGTAGCTGGGGACCGGATCGTTACCTCTACTCCCTGCACCGCGTCACGGGTCTGGGGCTCCTGCTCTACTTTCTACTGCACATCGTCGTCACCTCCTCGCGTGCTCTCGGTCAAGGTGCCTGGGAGGAGAGCATGGCGAGAGTCAGCGGCCCAGTCTTCATGCTCGGAGAGTACCTGGTGTTCGTTGCCTTCGCCTTTCACGCCATCAACGGAGTCCGACTCCTGTTCGCCGAGCTCGGCTACGGCATCGGCAAGCCGATCGAGCCCATCTACCCCTATCGCACCTGTCTCGACGACCAGCGACCGTGGGCTCTCGGGGCATTGGTCCTTATCGCGGCGCTCATCGTCGTCGGGGCGCTGGACTTCTTTGTCTGGCACTGAGGTGAGGGAGGTGATCAGCAATGCGTGACCAGAAGCTTTGGACATGGCACCTGGCGGCCGGGGCGATCATCCTGGTCCTTCTCGGCCTGCACATGGTAATCATGCATCTGGATGCCCTCGTCGGCATCTTCAACCCGGCAGGTGGTCATCCCATCGACTGGGCGAACGTCGTTGCCCGTGGTCAGAGCCTGGCGTTCACCGCGACCTACATCCTGCTCCTCGGAGCGGGCCTGTTTCATGGCCTCTACGGGCTGCGAAACATCCTCTTCGAACTCGATCCCGCCCCACCCTTGAAGAGGGCCCTCAGCTGGGTCCTGCTCCTGGTCGGGGTCGGCCTCTTTATTCTCGGCACCTGGGCCGCCTGGGTCGGCCACCAGGTGGCTTCCATGACCTAGGGGATGACGATGAGCAACGGCAACCTACCTGAGCAGATCGTCTTTCGCATCCGTCGCTTCTCACCGGGCCGTGACAAGGAACCGGTCTGGAAGGAGTACCGAGTTGCCTACGAAGCCGGCATGACCGTCCTGGATGGCCTGTGGAGGATCAAGGAGAGCATCGATCCGACGCTGGCCTGGCGGGCATCCTGTCGCATGGGGGTATGTGGATCCTGTGGCATGTTGATCAACGGCAGCGCCATGTTGGGATGCAACACCCAGATCTCGGAACTGGCCTCTTCGGTGGTGAGCGTGGCGCCGCTACCCAACTTCCCGATCGTCCGCGACCTGGTTCCCGATCTACAACTACTCTTCGACGACCACGCCGCTCTGTCGCCCTACATCATCCGCGCCGACAGCGCTGAGCAGGAAAATCCCACCGGCGAGTACTACCAGACGTCGAAGGAAATGGAGACCTACCTGCAGTTCACCTACTGCATCAAATGCGCCTGTTGCATGGCTGCATGTCCCACCTGTGCCACCGATGCACTCTACTCGGGACCCATGGCCCTGACCCAGGCACACCGCTACAACACCGACACCAGGGACGACGGGTTCGAGGTGCGCAAGCAGGTTCTGGCAGGTGAGGCCGGCCCCTGGCGATGCCATTTCGCAGGCGAGTGCTCGCGAGTCTGTCCCAAGGGGGTCGATCCGGCGAAGGCCATCCAGTTCATGAAACGGCAACTGGTCGCCGACGCCCTGGGCCTCCGGAAGAAGCGACCACTGGCACCACTGCTGAAGAAACCCGAGGGGATTCAACGCCGTCCAGGGATAGCGGAGGCTCCAGAGCCGACCGTCGGATAGCGATCCAGTCAGGACTCTTCTCGAGAATCGTCCACCGGGTCCTCTGATGGGCTTTCGTCAGACTCCCACAGCCGGCTGATGACGCACGCGTTGACCCCACCAACTCCCATGTTGAGCTTGCCGGCGACGCGGCCCTCGAGCTCGGCCAACTCGTGACGAACCAGAGCATCGTGGTGGGGTCGGATCTGGGGGTGGAGCTCCTCTTCTTCCAGATCCACCGGATGGAGGATCCCCTGCGCGAAGCCCAGGTGCTGCGCTGTCAGCTCCCAGCCTCCGCACACCGACATCCCGTGTCCGAAGGAGCCCTTACGAGCGGTCAACTGGGTGGCCCCCGGCACGACGGAGAGGATGTTCTGCAATTCGGTCCAATCGCCTGGCGTTGCGGTAGCGTGCATATCCCAGGTGGCTACCTCGTCCGGCTCCACCCCAGCATCGTCCAGCGACTGTTGGATCACTGCCCGGGGCCCTTCCTGAGAGGGCGTGATGATGTGATCGGCATCCGAGTTGACCGCCGCCCCGAGGATCTCGAGCCCGACGGTCTTCATCCCCAGATCTCGAAAGTAGTCCGCATCACCGATGATCCAGATGCAGGCACCTCCAGAGACATGGGTACCCCGCATGCCGGTGAAGGGCTTGGAGACCTGACCGTCCTGGGAGACCACCCGTGCCGCGAAGAACGATCCTACAGTCAGGGGGTGCGGCTCTGGGTCGGTCATGCCGATGACCGCGGCCTTGGCCTCGCCATGCCGGATGGCACTGACGCCAAGCTTGAGTGCCGTACCGAAGCCCGAGCAAGCCGCCATGGGAGCGATAGTGGGGCCAGTGATCCGTCCCAGCATCGAGATCTGCGCCGCCGGGATGTTGGGGATGTTCCACAACAGGTTGGCTTCGACCGCATTCCACGGCTCGAGAGGACACCCATAGCGCGCCTTCAGCTTCTTGCGCGCTGAAGCCTTGCGGCGAATCACCGAGCCCTTGCCTTTGTCGATGTCCTCCCCGATCCCCTGGGCCTCGATCTCACGCAGTTCCTTCAAATAGTCCTGGAGGCTCGGGGACTTGCGCACCCAGAAGTCCAACCATTCATCGACTGCTTCCTCGTAACGCTCGTCCTGCTTGCCCAGCTCGACAGGATCCACCGGCACGCCCAGCTCCTGCCTCATGCGATCCCGATCTGTCTGGCCTGCGGCGCGAAACCCGGCCAGAAGAGGATTGTGCTGTTCTTGACACCAGAAGCGTTTCCAACGTCGCTGGGCCCTGAAGTAGTCCCGTCCGACCCGAAAATTGGTCGCCAGGTCGCCGAGGCCCGTACCGACATAGATGTGGGTCTGTGGCCCCAGCTCCTGCAGCTTTTCCTCGATGCCGGGGTTCTGCTGCAGCGACTGGATGAAGGCACCGATGGCGTACTTGACCATGTTGCCCATCTTGGCTTCGAGCTGGGCGTATTTCCGCGGTTCGAATCGCTCACCGATCCAATCCTTGTAGACCCCGAAATCGAATCTGGGATTGCCGACCAGGAAGTTGTCCGGCCCGAACCCGTTGAAGGGCTCCAACCAGCTCTCGGCCGACATCAGGTTCCTCTCGAACGATGCGATGTCGGGAGACTTGGGAGCTACGACGCCCCAACCGAAGATGCCGATGCGTTTGCGGTGCCCTGTCATGGCCGAGGTCTGAGAGGTAGAGCTGCCCACCAAGCTACCGAGAAGCGAAATCCTGCCACATGAAAGACCCCTGCATACTACCCCGACTCGATCCTCACAGGACAGGCTCGCGGTCACCCGTCATGGGGGAGGTCCCCGAGGCGATCACTCGAGTCATACCTGACGACTCTTCCAGCGGCCCAGCCGAAAGATCGAGGCTCCAACCACGGTGATCATCGACTCGGCAATGGCGATGGCCCAGAAGACGCCCCGCGGGCCCAATCCCGAGGACACGGCCAGCCAATAGGCCAGAGGGATCTGGAAGAGCCAATAGCAGAAGAGGTTGATGAGAGAGGGAGTCGTCGTGTCCCCAGCACCATTGAAGGCCTGCACCACCACCATGCCCAGGGCATAGAAGAGGTACCCGTAGCTGACGATCCGTAGACACTCCACACCGACCGCCAGCACCTCCGGGTCCTGCGAGAACAGCCCGATGATCGCGTCGGCGAAGATCACGAAGATCACAGCGACCCCCCCGAGGAAGACCATGTTGTAGAGACCGGTGAGCCAGGCCGAACGCTCGGCGCGATCGGGCTTGCCAGCGCCCAGGTTCTGGCCCACGAGAGTGGCGGCGGCGTTGGCCATGCCCCAGGCGGGAAGAATCGAGAAGATGACGACCCTGATGGCGATGGTGTAGCCGGCGACCGCCGTCGAGCCGAAGAGCGCGATGATGCGCACCAGGGCCACCCAACTGCAGGTCGCCACCAACACCTGGAAGATCCCTCCCGTGGAGACTCTCAACAGCTTCTTCATGACTTCCGGGTCGAGGCGGAGCTCCGAGGCGCGAATCTTGATCCGGCTGGTTCCGCGAGCCAAGATCCAGAACTGGTAAAGCACCCCTGTTCCACGCCCGATGGTCGTGGCGACCGCCGCTCCGGCGACTCCCAACTCCGGGAAGGGACCCAGCCCGAAGATGAGACAGGGATCGAGGATCAGGTTGATCAGATTCGCCAACCAGAGAACCCGCATGGCGACCGCGGCGTCGCCGGCACCACGAAAGATGGCGTTGATGATGAAGAGCAGCGTCACGGTACCGCAGCCACCGAGCAGAATCCGCGCATAACCCGAGCCGGTGGCGATGACTTCCTCGGAGGCCCCCAGGAAAGAGAGTGCCGCTGGTCCGGTCAGGGCTCCGACGGCACCGAGAGTCACCCCGGTAAGCAGTCCGATCAGAATCGCCTGTGCTCCTGCGATCTCGGCGCGCTCCGGGTCCTTCTCACCAATTCTTCGGGCGACGAGGGCAGTGGTCCCCATGCTGAGGCCGATAGCCAGCGAAAAGACCAGGGTCAACAGAGACTCGGTGAGTCCGACGGTGGCCACGGCGTCGGACCCCAATCGGGATACGAAGAAGACGTCGCAGATGGCGAACACCGACTCCATGACCATCTCCAGAACCATGGGGACGGCCAGCAAGACGATGGCGCGGCTCAGCCCACCCTCGGTGAAGTCCTCCTGGGAGCCGGCTACAGCCTGTCGCAGGGACCTCCAGAAGGAGTGTCCCTCAGTGGGGGGCTGTGTGGGGTCGGCTCCGTCGGCTACAGAGATGGCGGCAGCTCCTCGGCAAGGCACTCCAACAGGTAGCGCTGGGCCTCCTGGCGAAGGATCATGTCGAAGTGCCTTCCTTCGACGTTCATGACCCGGGGACTCGAGAGCTCCATCTCGGGCCTCGACAGCCACTGTTGGCTCTCCCGGGTGGAATGGCCATCGCCTTTCGCCGACAGCCGACCGAAAAGCGACGGATGCCGATCGACGGCAGGGTCACCGATGAAGTGGGTCTTCCACCCACTCTTCTCCTCGACCAGCAGGGCCCTGGCGGGGGTCTCGTTGAAGTCGTTTCGAATCAAATAGTACCGACCGGCGGTCGAACCCCCTGAATCCCGGCGCAGTAGTTTTTGCAAGCGCTCTGCGCTTCGCAAGACTCGGGTCAGAAAGGCCTTTCTCGCGGCGACATCCCCGAAGAGCTCTGGATGACGGTTCCTGGCCAATCGGCTCGCAACCTCGGGGGAGTAGACCGACCACTGATACTTCGACCACGAGGCAACGTCATAAAGATCCACCGACATCGCCCGGCCTTCCGCATCGACGAACAGGTCGTCGGTGTAGGCCGGTAGATCCTGGTAGAGAGACTCGTAACCGAAGAAGGTCTCGGGAGCCCACGTGCGGCCCACCCAGGGCACGTAGCGGCGGCCACGGTTCAGCTCTCGCAAGATCCGGATGGAGCCGCCGTTCGAAGAGCCCATGAGCACGATCTTCCGGATCTCCAGAGATGCGGGCAGTCGACCGTTGCCGGCCTCGGCCTCCTCGAGCGTCGCGGCGCCATATCTTGCCAGGTAACGGCAGAGGTGTGCCCCATTGCTCTGGCACACGAGCGTGACGGCGAGTCGAGACTCACCCCGGGCCTGGCGCACCTGCTCCAGCCTCTCGAGCAGCTGATGAGCGGACTCGACATTGTCCTGCCTCCAGTCGTAGCCGAACAGGTACAGGGAGTCTTCGGGCCGCGGGTCGTCCAGGTCGCCCAGACGGTAGCCACTGGCCTCCAGCAGGTCCACGAGGGGTTGATAGACCGGCTTCCGAACGACTCCTGCCAAACGGAGCTGGAGCATCACGTCCCCGGCTACCACCCTGGACCTGGCCGGCCCAGCCTGGATGGCCCTGGCGATTCCGTAGCCTCGATCCCGAGGGAAAAACAGGTTGTTGCCTCGACCCCAGAGGATCTTGTCGCTGCCGGCCTGTCGCAATTCGACTCCGGTCACTCCTGGAACGAAGACCACCGGTACCCGAGACGAGCCGCTCCCGGAGGGTTGCGGAACTGGAGTCGGCGCTCCCATTGCGGCAAGCGCCAGCCAGAGAGCCGCAGTAACTCCGAGCGACGCTCTCAACACCGCTGGAACCCACTGGGCTCTCTGCCCATCCTGTTCAGCTACCCGATTCATGGTAGTCCTGGTTCTGGTCCTTCAATCTCGTCACTCTCGGGTGGCGCCTGTTGCCCGCCTCGACCGAGCCTGCCTTCATCCTCATTCTTCATTCTTCGCCGCCAACGGCCGATAGCTTATACGGCTCTTCGACGACGCACCTGGTTGCTTCGGTCCGCCCAAATCAATAGCCTTTCAGCACCATGAAACAGTACATGGATCTTCTGCAACACATTCTGGACACCGGTGTCGACAAGTCGGACCGCACCGGTACCGGCACCCGCAGTATCTTCGGTTACCAGATGCGCTTCGACCTCGGCGACCGCTTCCCGATGCTGACGACGAAGAAGCTCCACGCCCCGTCCATCATCCACGAATTGCTCTGGTTCCTGGCAGGCGACACCAACATCCGATACCTCAACGAGCACGGAGTCCGGATCTGGGACGAGTGGGCTGACCAGAATGGCGAGTTGGGCCCCGTCTACGGCTATCAGTGGCGCTCATGGCTGACGGCCGACGGCCGGAAAATCGACCAGATCAGCCAGGTGATCGAACAGATACGGCACAACCCGGACTCCCGGCGGCATATCGTCAGTGCGTGGAATGTCGGTGATGTCGAGCACATGGCCCTGCCTCCCTGCCATCTTCTCTTCCAGTTCTACGTCGCCGAGGGCCGCCTCTCCTGCCAGCTCTACCAACGCAGCGCGGACGTCTTTCTCGGAGTCCCCTTCAACCTCGCCTCCTACGCCCTGCTCACCCTGATGATGGCCCAGGCCTGCGATCTGGACCCGGGTGAGTTCATTCACACGTTTGGGGACGCCCATCTCTACTTGAATCATCTGGAGCAGGCTCGCCTGCAGCTCGATCGCGAACCGCGACCTCTGCCTCGGATGACCCTGAATCCGGATATCCGGTCTATCTTCGAGTTCCAGTTCGAGGACTTCACTCTCGAGGACTACGACCCCCATCCCCACATCAAGGCACCGATCGCCGTATGAGACTCTCCATCATCGTCGCGGTTGCCGACAACAGGGTGATCGGTCGTGACAACGATCTGCCGTGGCGCCTATCGGCCGATCTGAAACGATTCAAGACCCTGACCATGGGTCACCACCTCCTCATGGGCCGAAAGACCTTCGCCTCCCTCGGACGAGCCCTTCCGGGTCGCACGATGGTGGTGATCTCCCGGGGCCAGCCCAGTCTGCCTGCGGGAGTCCGCCTGGCCCACTCCCTCGACGAGGCCGTGGAGATGGCGCGATCCAACGGCGATGACGAGGCCTTCGTCGCCGGAGGGGCGGAGATCTATGCGCAGGCTCTACCTACCGCCGATCGTCTATACCTGACGCGAGTCCATACCTCCTGCGAAGGCGACACTCTGTTCCCAGCCTGGGAGCAAGACGAATGGCGGCAGGTCTCTCGCGAGGACCGCCCGGCTGACGATCGAAACGCCCACCCCTACTCGTTTCTCGTCTACGAGCGGACTTGACGACAACCCCGAGCTCCAGCAGCCGCGCATCGTAGCCGATCTTCCCAGGAGCCCTTCCAAGGTACCCGCGTAGCTACCCACAGGGGTCTTGCGCGGTGTAGGCGGGGCTTGACAGTGCCCCAGAGACTATCTATCCTTCCATCCGGATGAACGGATTATCTGTCTCTCGACTCGCCATTGGCACGGCTTCGGTGTTCGACAGCATGTCGACCCTGCGGGAACCTCTCCGCTGCCGAATCCTCCTGTTGCTGGAGGGCCAGGAGCTGACGGTTTCGGAGCTCTGTGCCGTTCTGCAGATGCCCCAGTCGTCGGTGAGTCGTCACCTCAAGGCCCTGGACGAAGGCGGCTGGGTTGCCGCCCGGCGGGAGGGCACGAGCCGCATGTACATGGCCAACGCAGCAGCGCTGAGCGGTTCGGATCGTGAGCTCTGGGCTCTGGTTCGGGAACAGATTCTGGCCAGCGCTGCGGTGGACCAGGACCGACAACGGTTGGCGAGCATCCTGGCGCAACGTCTGTCGCGATCGCAGGAGTTCTTCGCCTCGGCGGCCGACCGTTGGTCTGTGGTCCGCAGCGAGCTGTTTGGCCGGCGCTTCGACCTCGAGGGACTCGTGGGACTCCTGGATGCCCGATGGATCGTCGGCGACCTGGGCTGCGGCACAGGTCAGACCTCTTCGACGCTGGCGCCGTGGGTCCATCGCGTCATCGCCGTCGATGAATCGGAGGCGATGCTCGAAGCTGCGAGATCGCGTCTGCGGGAAATGCAGAACGTGGACCTTCGCCGAGGTCGCCTGGAAGCACTACCGGTAGGCGATGGAGAGCTCGATGTCGCCATCCTGATGCTCGTCCTCCATCACCTGGCTGAGCCTCAACTGGCTCTCGGAGAGGCGGTGCGAGCCCTCAAACCTGGAGGACGGCTCCTGGTGGTGGACATGCTGCCGCACCAACGGGAGGAGTATCGTCGGCAGATGGGCCACTTGTGGCTCGGCTTCACCGAGGGCCAGATCAAAGGCTGGTTCGAAGAGTTGGGACTCAAAGCGGTCCGATTCCACCCCTTGCCAGCCGATCCCGACGCCGCCGGTCCGGCACTCTTCGCGGCGAGCGCCCGACCACCACTGAGGGAGACCATGCCGATTCCAGAGCCAGCAGCGATCAGGGCCTGAGAACGCTCGCCATCGGCCCTCAGAACAGACGCAAAGACTCTCAACGCAATTCGACCCCTACAGGAGAACCAGCATGAGCACCCAGACACAACCTACCGAAGTCGAGCCGGCAACCGACCGCCCGGCGTTCAAAGTCGCGGATCTCTCCCTGGCCGAGGCCGGTCGCAAGGAGATCCGGTTGGCCGAACAGGAGATGCCTGGCCTGATGGCACTGCGTGCGAAGTACAGCGATACGAAGCCCCTCTCTGGCTCCAAGATCATGGGGAGCCTGCACATGACCGTGCAGACCGCAGTCCTGATCGAGACCCTCGTCGAGTTGGGTGCCGACATCCGCTGGGTCTCCTGCAACATCTTTTCCACTCAAGATCACGCGGCGGCCGCCGTTGCGGTTGGCCGACCCGAGCTGGGTGGAACACCGCAAGATCCCAAGGGAACGCCAGTGTTCGCCTGGAAGGGAGAGACCCTCGAAGAGTACTGGTGGTGCACGACCGAGGCCCTGCTCTGGCCGGACGGCACCGGCCCCGACCTGATCGTCGATGACGGCGGTGATGCCACTCTCTTCGTGCACAAGGCGGCCGAATTCGAGAAGGCGGGCAGCATCCCCCCGTTCGACAGCCAGAATGACCCCGAGGAATGGGGCGTCATCCTGGACACCATCGCCAGGCAGCTCGAAGCGCACCCGGGACGCTGGTCCGCCATCGCCGCTGGTCTCAGTGGCGTCAGCGAGGAGACCACGACCGGAGTGCACCGTCTCTATCAGATGGAGAAGGAAGGCACGCTCCTGTTTCCAGCCATCAACGTCAACGATTCGGTGACCAAGTCGAAGTTCGACAACATCTACGGCTGCCGACACTCGGTGATCGACGGCCTCAATCGAGCCACCGACGTGATGATCTCCGGCAAGCTGGCGGTCGTCTGTGGCTACGGTGAGGTCGGCAAGGGTTGCGCCCAGGCTCTGCGCGGCCAGGGAGCCCGTGTGGTGGTGACGGAGATCGATCCGATTTGTGCTCTGCAAGCGGCCATGGAGGGCTTCGAGGTCGTGCGGCTCGATGAGGTGGTCGGGGAGGCCGACATCTTCATCACTGCGACCGGCAACTTCCACATCATTACCGCCGATCACATGTCCAAGATGAAGGACAAGGCCATCGTCGGCAACATCGGTCACTTCGATAACGAGATCGACCTGGCCGGAGTGAAGAAGATCGAGGGTATCGAGACCGTCAACATCAAGCCGCAGTATGACGAGTGGATTTTCCCCGACGGTCACAGCGTGCTGGTGCTGGCCGAGGGACGGCTCCTCAATCTGGGCTGTGCCACGGGTCACCCGAGCTTCGTCATGTCGGCCTCCTTCACGAATCAGGTCCTGGCCCAGATGGAGCTGTGGGGCAACCGCGACGCCTACGAGCTCAAGGTCTACATGCTCCCCAAGCAGCTCGATGAAGAGGTCGCCCGCCTGCATCTCGACAAGCTCAGGGTGCATCTCACCGAGCTGTCTCAGGAGCAGGCGGACTACATCGACGTGCCTGTCGAGGGACCGTACAAGCCCGACTACTACCGATATTGAGCCTCGAGGGTCCCCAGGTGAGCCTGAAAGACCCTTCCGATCCCTGAGATGAGAGTCCTATTCTGGTAGAGTCGCCGCGCCAATGGCTGCCACCTGGCGGCCCAGGGACCCGTAACTTCTCGATCTCACTCGCCCAGGATCAAGAGTGGAAGACTGATCGTAACGCCAGTCAGCCGCCGAAGGATTACCCACAATCAGAAGGTGTTGCGTAGGTGAATAGGATGACTCCACGAACCCAATGGACCTCAACGTTGCGCCCGGCGTCGGCTCGAGGTCGGCTATCGGCCGTCCTGTCCTGCCTGATCTCGCTGGCCATGGCCAGCTTCCTGTCGGCCCAGACTGTGATTCTGAATGACGACTTCGAGTCTGGGGACCTGACCGCCTGGTCGTCCATCTACCCTCCATCCGATGGCCTCAGCCCTCAGGTGGTAGCCACCGGGGCCTACCCTTCACTGGCCGCAGATTCGCAATCCAATGTGCACCTGGCCTACGCCCGTGATGGCAAGCTCTGGTACCGGAAATTCGATGCCGAGACCGAGACCTGGTCCAACGAGCAATGGACCGGCATCGATCAGTACGCGAGTTATCGCAACAAGCCCAAGATAGTGGTCGACTCCCAGGACCGACCGCACCTGGTTGGAGGAAAGAGCAACGGCACGGGCCGGTATGCCTACTGGAACGGCAGCAAGTGGGTGGTCTTCAGCGAAGACCTGAATCGGGACACAGATCTCGCCATCGACGGCCAGGACAACGTCTACTTCGTCAAGAGAGGAGGCGCCTTCGGCGGTTACGTTGGCGCCAGACTTCGTCTCGCAGGTTCGAGCAGCTTGAACATCCTGCCGGATCCCGATACCGCCAACGGACTGCCTCTCGGCAGGAACGATCATGTCTACGCATCGGTCGTCGTGAATCCGGTCGATGATTCGGTCCACGTGGTCTACCGGCACGGCAAGCCCACCAACTTCGCCTACCGCACCTCTGAAGATATCGGCCAGAACTGGGCTGGCGGCGGGGTCAGCGGCAACGACGACGAAGAGCCCAGCTGCACCGCCTCGGCGAGTGGCGCGATCTACGTCGTCAGCGGCAGGGGCGACGCCTACGTCAAGACCGGTGAGCCCAGCCAATGGCAGTACCTGGGAAGGGCGGTTATTGCCGGCGACCGCAAGCTGCCGGTGGTCTCCTCCGATACCGGCGACAACCTCTACTTCGGGTCCTTTGGCGGCCGCTTCAACGTTCTCGACGGCGGAACCTGGCTGGCAGATCTCGACGGAGGGGACAGTGAGCTGAAGGTCCCGAGCCTGTCGGGCGACTCAGTCGGCTTTCTCAGGGTGGCGGCAGCGCCCCAGGGCGGCTTCGCCTACGTCATCTGGGAAGAGGGCGGGGTTCTTGCCGCCAACGACAACGCCAGGGACAACTTCGATCTGGTCTTCTCCACCCTGGATCTCCAGGGCCAGATCGGTAACTGACAAGACCTCCAGTCTGCTCTGAAAACGGGCGCTCTCGACTCGAGAGCCGGCTCGGCTATCGGGTGTCTGTCGATTGACCACCGAAGCCGATGCCGATCTTCTTGAGGAACCCGAAAGGTGGAATTCCGCCTGCAAAGACGAAGATGTAGTCGTTCGGAATCTCTATCCTCTCCTTGTCGCCAATCATCAACTCGACACCCGAGGCGTGGATGCGATCCACCTGGCTCGAGAAGAGGGCCTCGACGCGGCCTCGATCCATCAGTTGCTCCAAAGCGAGAAGGTTCTTCCTCTTGAGCCGCACCAGTCTTTCCTTCCGGTAGGACAGAGTGATCCGGTTGCCCGACTGCCGAGCCAGGCCGATCGCAGCCTCGGCTGCACTGTCTCCGCCACCGACCACCAGAATCCGTTCTCCTCGATAGGACTGGGCATCGACCAGGCGATACATGACTTTCGGTAGTTCCTCACCTGGAACGCCCAGCTTGCGCGGCGAGCCTCGACGACCGAGGGTGAGGAGTACCCTGCGGGCGAGCTGCTCACCGCCATTCGACGAGCGGAGTCGAAAGAGACCGTCCTCGGACACCACTTCCTCGACCGTCTCACCGAATCTGAGATCGAGTCCCGTCTCCTGGACCATGGTTTCGAAAATCTCCAGCAACTCCTCTTTCTGATACTCCTCCCTCTCGAGTCTCCCCCAGGGCGACAGCTCGACCGGCTGGGTCAACACCATCTTGCGCCGCGGATAGTGCAAGAGCGAGCCACCGAGGTTGGCTTCCTTTTCGAAGACGACATAGGAGAGATCCCTGTCTTTGGCAGTCAGCGCCGCGCTCAATCCGGCCGGGCCGGCCCCCACAATGGCCACGTCCACGACCGACCCATCCCCGCCACTCCCCAGACCGCCTTTCTCAGCGATGGCTTGAATCACCTTTCTACCCTGGAGCGTCGCGTTTCGGACCAACGCCAACCCTCCCAGCTCACCGGCGACGTAGACCCCCGGCACGGAGGCCTGCAGGTCGTCGTCGAGCAGTGGTATGTCGTCTCGCGACTTGAGATCCCCCAACCCCACCTCCAGAGCCTCCACTGGACAGGCGATCTCACATCGACCATGGCCGACGCATCGTAGAGCGTTGACGACCACTGCGGTACCGCCGACAACGCCCAGTACATCGCCCTCCGGACAGGCAGCCACGCAGGCCCCGCAGCCGATGCAGAACCGATCGTCGACAAACGGATACTGAGCCACCGGCCGGTCGATCCCCAATTTGCTGGCTTCGGCCTTGCGCTCTCGATCTCGACGAACCCTCTGCCGGAAGCGGACCAGATAGGGAACCACGATGGCCACCACCACGACTGTGGCCAGCAACCAGACCAACCCAGGCTCGTTCAGCACGATGTCTCTACGGAGTGTGGGCGGCTCCTAGAACCGCCACCCGACCCCGCCCAGCAGCCGCGGTCCCTCGAGGTCGTCCCCAGCGTTGTATTCATAGTCGCCGTAGGCATAGAAACCCCGTGGCAGCTCTGCCCACCCCCCCAGGCGGGCCCAGTAGGTCGAGCGATCCTCGAACTCGCCGAAACGATTGTCCTGGGACAGGCGACCGCCGAGAGACAAAGTCAGCTGATGCCCACCCCTCATCCGCTTGGCGGCTCTACCCCGCACGACATAACCGTCGGTATAGCGATTCGAGTAGCCCAGTACATCACCACCGAGGGTAAGACCCCATGAAGCGACATTCGGATGAAGCAGTCCGAAGCCGAAGCTGTAGGTTTCGTCCTCACCATCATCACGATGCCGCACACCGCCATGGAGAGAAAATTGCAGGCCCCTGGGCTTTCCGAACGACAGTCTGGCGCGCAGCCCCTGGCGGGCGAGCTCGTCGAACAACTCGTCGGGAATGTGCCGTGTATCCTCGGTTCGGTAGCGCTCGTTGCGATCGTACGAGATCGAGAAGCGACTGGCAGCCGAGAGCCTCGCGTTCACGGTCAGTGAGAAGAGGGAGAGCTGAGCGCTGCTATCGCTCACGTCTCCCCTCCAACCCTGATTGAGGTCCACTTCAGCCCGCTGGAAGATCGACCATCGACCACCCGGTGTGTAGTGGGTCTCGACGGCCACGTAATCTCGGCTGACATCTTCCTTACCTTGCTCTCGAATACCAGCGAGGTACAACTGGAAGCCCGATGCCGGCCCCTGGGGCTTGGCAGAGAAGCGAGCGTAGCCTCCGAATTTCTGTCCCAGAGACTCGAAGGTGATCTCATCGAGCCTCGGCTGAGAGCCGAAAAAAGCCCCGAGATCGAACCCCCGGGTGAGCCTGACCTGACCTACGACCCCATCGAGATATCCGATACTCACGAAGGGACTGGTGCCGATGCGACCAGCCTGGAGCTTGAAACGGCTGTCTCGTGGCGCCCAGAGAAGCGCCGCCTCATAGAGCCGATTACGACTCTCATTCTCGGGGGCGCCGTCGCTGAAGTTTCGAGCCCGCCGATTCTCCTGACCTCGGACTCGAATCCTCATCTGCAGCGGCGTACCCCCTATGTCCCGCACTTTCAGGTTGAGCCTCAACTGTGTCCGCTGGAAGTCCAGCCCGGCCCCACTGTCGTCGGTGAAACTCTCCAATTCGAACGCTATCGAACCGTCGACCCTGGTAGAGGGACGCCGGGGCTCCGTTACGAAGGACTCCGGCTGCCCCCCGGCCACTGGCATCTCTTCTGGACTCGGAGAAGGACCTGGCGCACTATCCAAAGCTGTCGCAACCTCGCCTGCAGGCTCGCGCTCCGAGTCGCCCACCGCTCTCATACCGACGACTTCGTCCCCAGCGGTAACAGACTCATGCTCTACCAGAAGGCGACAGGAGGCCGAGTGCTCGGCAACGAACGTGACCTCGAGCTCGGCGATGACCCGGCCCTGACGAACTACCTCCAACTGGTCGCCTACAGCCAGCCCCATCGCACGGCCCGAGTCCAGGTAGATCGTGTCGACGGATCGATACCTGACAGACAGAGCCGGCGAACCCTGCGCCCGCGTGGCTGAAGACAGCGCCGCAAGCAGCGCAAGGCCTGCGCAGACTTGCAGAAACCGATGGAAGTACTGCCTACGCTCTCCTGCCATGGCGCCCATGGATTCCAGCGTGCGCCGACTAGTCCTCGTTCCCGGTGGGATGGCAGGAGTAGCAGGCTGTGCTCACACAGCTGTAACCCGCTACGTCCTTGTGTTTGTCGTTCATGTCGCTGCACTGGTGCTCATGGCAGTTGATGCACTCGAATGCAGAGAAGTTGGAAGCCGACATATGGCAATCGGAACAGGAGTCCCACTCACCTCGATGGCGGCCGGAGAAGATTGGAAAGTAGAGGCTGTCGTGCTCGATGAAGTCCGCATCCTCCCAATTGCTGGTGTTGTGGCACAGCTCGCAGTCCGTGGGAAAGCCGGCAGCGACATGATTCGGATCGGACGTCTGATCGTAGTCGCCCCGATGGCACGAGTAGCAGTCGGTCGGCGTGCCCGCGAAGCCCTTACTGTGGCAGGCATCGCAGTCGAGGGTCCGATGCGCCCCAGTCAAGCGGAAGAACTGATCGTGGTCGAAATCCGCTCCCCTCCAGGAGGTCGTGTCGTGGCAGGTCTCACAGGCTGTGGGAAAGCCGGCCGCTTGATGGTTCGGATCCCGTGTCGCCTGATATTCGGAGCGATGACACGAGTAGCAGTCGGTTGGCGTGCCCGCGAAACCTGCCGCGTGGCACGATTCGCAGTCCAGTCCTCGATGCGCGCCCGTCAGACGGAAGACGTTGTCATGATCGAAGGCCGCACCTCCCCAGCCTTGTGTCGAGTGGCAGGCCTCGCAGTCCGTGGGAAAACCTGCAGCGACATGATTCGGATCGGACGTCTGATCGTAGTCGCCCCGATGGCACGAGTAGCAGTCGGTCGGTGTGCCCGCGAATCCCGTCGCATGGCACAATTCACAATCCAGTCCCCGATGTGCACCCGTCAGACGGAAGACGCTGTCATGATCGAGAACTGCACCCCCCCAGCCTTGCGTCGAGTGGCAGGACTCGCAGTCCGTGGGAAAACCGGCAGCGGCATGATTCGGATCGGACGTCTGATCGTAGTCGCCCCGGTGGCACGCGTAGCAGTCAGACGAGGTACCGAAGAATCCGTCAGCATGGCAGGCGGAGCAGTCGAGGCCTCGATGAGAACCTGTCAGCGGGAAGAAGGAGTCATGAGCGAAGCCGACCCCGCCATCGAAGAGTGCGAAATTCCATCCGATCGGTGAGTGACAGATCTCGCACTCGGTCGGGAAGCCGACTCGAGCATGATCGGGCCTCGTGGTATTGGAATAGTCGGCCGCGTGGCAGGCAAAGCACTCGACCGGCGTCAGAGCATATTCAAAAGGGGCCACCTCGCGATGGCACCCGGCACAATCCACCGTCGCATGAACCCCGACGAGTGGGAACAGCGTCGCGCCGTGGATCTCGAACATCTCGCGTCGGTTGTCCCATCCTGCAGGTACGTGGCAGTCTTCGCAGCCAAATCCCAACTCGCCGACATGGGGATCCGCATGGCAGTCCGCACAAGCCGTCGCCACCAACGGGAAGTCGAGAGTCTCATGACAACTGGTGCAGGGTACCGCTCGATGACTCCCGGCCAGCGGGAAGCCGGTCGAACCATGCTGGAACTCCAGAGGGTCGCGGAGGGGCTTCCAGCCCTCGAGGGTGTGACATTCGGTGCACTGCCGCTCGAAGGAGCCATGCGGACTCTCCTGTGCAGCACCCTCAGCGGGTGAAAGGAACGCCACCAGCACAGCTAGCGCAGACAGCGACCATCGAGACGTCTGTCCCAAGGGCATGGTTTTGGCAATATAGACAAATGCCCATACGAGACGTGTGACATTATTCACAGCCAGCCCCCTCAGTTAGGAGTCCGTGGTCAGGGCCGATGCTGCCACCCCTGTGACATGGCAGGCCTCGCAGGCCGTCGGAATCTGCTTGTATTGGACAAAGGTCTGGCCATCCCGGACCTGGCTGCGGTGACAGCCTCCGCAGGGGATTCGCGAGTGGCCGCCCTCGAGTCGATAGGCCGAATCCCGATCATGATCGAAGAGCATTTTTCGCCAGCCTTCCGCCGTATGGCAGCGGTCGCAGGCTGTTCCTGTCTGCGCGATGTGGAACTGGCTGAAATGGGGGTCGCGATGGCAATCTTGGCACTCCTCCGAGCCTGACGCGAACCGAATGGGCTGGGCGCCTACGGGGTCGCCAGGTCGACCGTGACAACCGCGGCAGGCGACCTTCGAATGACGTCCCACGAGGAGGAAGTCCGTAGTCCGATGGTCGAAGTCCACAACTCGCCAGGAATCCACCCCATGACAGCTCGCACACTCTTGCTGCTGGTCGAGTGGGCGGTTCACCCCGCCCAGATGTGGATCCTCATGACAGTCCAGGCAGGTCTGCGAAGCGAAGCGAAACTGCGCCACCTCGGCAGAATCCGGAACTCCTCTGCGGGAGCCTCGGATCGGCCACTGGGCGGCGAGAGTCGCCGCTGTCACCTGCCTGTGGCAGGAGTCGCACGGTACGGCCAGATGTGCCCCCTGCAGCGGAAAATCGGACTCCTGATGTCTCTCGAGCGGATAGAGGACCGGAACGAAGCCGTCGACGGTGTGACAACTCTCGCATTCAATGCCACCCATCGGGTCCGAGAGTTGGCCCAGATGGGAATCCCGATGGCAATCGGCGCATTTGCCGAAACGCGAGACCCTCATCGAACCCCCGGGTCGATGACACTGGTCGCACCGCACCGTCCGATGCTTTCCAACCAGCGCGAATCGCGTCCGGTCGTGATCGAGACGACTGCGGTCGACCTCCTTCCAGGATGTCGTGGTGTGGCAAGTCCGGCAGCTGCCTCCCAATCTGCCGACATGGGCATCTCGATGGCAGTCGGTGCAGCTACCGTACGCGAGCCCTGTGAAACGGAACTGACTCACCGCAATCTCCGCACCTGGCGCGGAACCCGGAGCGTGGCACTCGACACAGGCCACCTGAAGGTGTCGACCGGTGAGGACGAACTTGGCCCTGTCGTGATCAAATCCATCCACAGGCTTCCAACGCTCCAGCGAGTGACACGACTGGCAGCTCTCGGCCGGAAATTGCTTCTCGTGTGCGTCCTGGTGGCAGGACAGACAGGTCTGTTTCTCTAATCCCAGAAAAGTCCGGGACAGATCTTTTCCCTGACCGGAAAGAGCCGGTTTGGCCCTCACCAGGGAGCTCTTGTGGCAATCGCGACACTGCAGACGGGAGTGCGCCCCTTCGAGCGCATAGCCGGCAGTCCGGTGATCGAACGCTGTCTCTCCCTCCTCACCCCACCACACCAACTCGAAGTCCTTCCCATGGTGCTCGACATGGCATCGTTCACATCGCCTGTACTCACTACGCGCGTGCAGGCCGGCGTCAGCTGCGATGCGAAGCCCGAGGATTCGATGGCATTCGAGGCAACGGTCGTATGCCACACCCTTGCCTGCCTCGTGGCATCGCAGGCACTTGCCGCTGCCTTCCAGATCGGCGTGGGCGCTGCTCAGCTCGCCAGGTGAGATCTGAGCTCTCGCGACTCCAGAGCTCACCCCCACGAGGAAGAGCCCGCACATGAGAATTGTTGGAGACCACGACCTTCGAGCTGACCGGGTCGGCCCATCAGCGCTCGCCAGAAAGCCACCCGCGCTCCTCAACCCCCACCCCAGGCGTAGCCGGTCATGAGCGCGACTCCGATGTGCACGAACATGAAGATGTACATGACGATCGCGAAAGGCTTGTGGAACACATGCCAGTAGTAGAACAACTCCTGCAACTTCGCCATCAGGAGGACTCGGCGCTGCAGCTGGGCCCGCTGGCGACTCAGTCCGGCAAGCTTCCTGAAGCTCTTTGGCGGCAGATTCTTCATGCGCCCGAGCTGGGCCCCCAGCCGTAAGCGAAGGCGGATGCCCTCGAACGGTAGCCGCAGCAGCAGACGACCCAGAGAGATCTGGGATGAGAGTCCGCTCACCGCGACCTTGTCCAACTGATCGATGGCGGCCTGAGTCAACCCGAACTCGGAGCGAATTCGCTCGGCAAGCATGGTGCTCTCGGCCTCGACCTCCTGCAGGCTGAGCTCATCGCCGGAACGACGTCGTGGAATCTGCAGATAGAGGAACCTCCCCAGGACACCGCTCGAGGCGACGATGACCATAGACCAGAAGCTCAGGGCTACGAGACCGTGAACCTTGAGAGAGCTGTGCAGCAGAATGAACAGGGGCCCCAGGACGCCGCAGAAGATGTGAAAGTCGAGCCAATAGCGCAGCGGGCCCCAACCCCGGAACGGCCGAATACGCTTGCGGACCGAATAGAGCTGCATCACGACCATGAGCGAAGCTCCGACGATGCCGTAGGCTCGCCCGACCGGACCACCCGGTTTGAGGGCCCAGTAGGCTTCCTGTCTCGGGCGCTCCACCAACGGGGTCAGATAGTACTCAGAGCCTCGAACCCACAGGAAAACGATGAGCCCCAGTGAGACTGTCCAGAGCAGTAGGGTGCAAGCCCTGTACGGAGTCATGCGCATCTCATCACCCGACCTGCACAGACCAGGGACCTCGGCGCTCCGCCGACCCACCGCCCCGACAGGCCGGGGCGAGGCGCCCGGCCCACCGTGACTTCCGATTCGAGGTCCACCGGATCTGTGCGGCGGATACTAGGACAGGATCGCAAGAAACTCCAGGGAAGAAATCACAGGCGACCTCGGACCACCCATCGACGGAGTCTCGACCGATACCGCAGATCGAGTGTCTGGTGGGCCAGGAGCTGCTGGTCAACCCAATAGTGCTTCAGCAGGCGAAGAATCCCATAAGATGTGGAGGGCTTTTCGAGTGACGATTTCACCGTCGCGCTCTCCTGTAAGAACCTGGAGATCTCGGACCATGAACAAGCTCGTCATCAACTTCACTCCAACGGGCATGGTGCCAACAAAGGCGATGACCTCGCTGGTGCCGATCTCGGTCGATGAGATTGTCGACGATGTCCTCGGCTGCGCCGAGCTTGGCGTCAGCATGGTGCATATTCACGCTCGAGACCACCAGGGCAGACCGACTCCGGACCCTGAGGTTTTTGCCGAGATCATCCGTAGAATCCGGCGTCAGCGTCAGGATCTGATCCTCTGCGTGACCACTAGCGGTCGGACCCACCCAAGGGTGGAGGATCGGGCGGCAGTGCTCGACCTCGAAGACGAGTGCAAGCCGGAGATGGCCAGCCTGACTCTCGGCTCGATGAACTTCGCTCGCACCGCCAGCGTCAATTCACCCGAGATCATCCAAGCTCTTGCTCGGCGAATGCTGGACCGTGGGATCCGTCCCGAGCTGGAGGTCTTCGAAGCCGGGATGATCAACTACGGCAAGTACCTGATGAGAAAGGGTCTCCTGCAGTCACCCGGTTACTTCAACCTGCTCCTCGGCAACGTCGCCACCGCCCAGGCCGACGAGCCGACTCTGGACCTCATGCTGGGGACCCTTCCCGAGGGCGCGATCTGGGCGCTGGCCGGTATCGGCGACTGCCAACTGCAGGTCCATCGGTGGGCGATAGCCCGTGGAGGGCACGTGCGTGTAGGGCTCGAAGACAGCATCTATTTCGATGCCAAGCGAACGAAACTGGCCAGCAACCGCATGCAGGTGCAGCGTATCGTCGACCTGGCCGACGAGCATGGACGAGAGATCTCCATGCCTGACGAAACCCGGAGCCTTCTGGGTCTGGAACGATAGATGTCGGCTCCTGCTCGAAATCGCAGGCCACTTTGGGTTCGCGTGGCAAGTCGAACGGCG
>JAUVRX010000253.1 GCA_030597375.1 Acidobacteriota bacterium | reverse complement strand
CTCCAACTCTTCAGGGATCTCGATCTCCTGGCCTTTCCCTCGGACGATCCTTTCGCCGGAGGGCGATTGTTGCCTGGTGGACGCCTTCGAGAGCCGCTGTCGGCAGTCCACCGAGCCGATGCCGTCATCCTCACCGGAGAGCCAGAGCTGGCCGGCTCCGATCTCGCCATGGCTTTGAGGGACTTCGGCTTCGAAGGCCCCGGATTCAGCGCACCGACCCGCGTAGAGGCACCACGGCTGTCCACCGGGGGATCGCTACCGCAGGGTGCGCGGGTTCTGCTGCTGGCTGCAATTGCCCGACCACAGCGCTTTCTCGCAGCGGCCCGGAAATTCGACTTCGAGGTCGCAGACACCCTCACCTTTCCCGACCACCACGACTACCCAGCTCCCAGCCTGGCCAGCATCGAAGAGGCCTTCGAGAGCAGTCGAGCGGTCGCGATACTGACCACCACCAAGGACGAGGTCAAGCTCCTGGGCCATCTGGAACTCCCTCTCGCCAGCCTCCCGATCCGGGCTGAGCCGGAGGAAGAATTCTGGGTCTGGCTCGACAGCAGGCTCGATCAGCAAATCGCGGCCATGAGCTGACGTTCGACCTCCTGTACTATTCTGCGGGACCCGGAGAGACCTCTACACATCATGGAAACAGTGGTCATCGCTCCGAACTGGGTGGGCGACACCGTTCTTGCCCTGCCTGTCTTCGAGGCACTCGCCGCCAGCGGCAGGGAAGTGACGGTCCTGGCCCGACCCCACCTGCACTCACTACTGAGCCTGGTGCCTGGCGTCAGCGACTCCTTGACTCGCAGCCCCTCTGACGGGCAGACGATCGAGGCGATGCGGGCCAGAAATTTCGACGAGGCCGTGATCCTACCCAACTCGTTTCGCTCGGCCTGGCTGCCCTACCGGGCCGGCGTTCCCAAACGTTGGGCCTACGGTGGCCGATTCCCTTCCTGGTCCTTCCGCTCGCCACTCCTGAAGCCCTCGGTGAGGCGACCCCGAATCTCCGGCCGACATCAGTCCACCGATTACCTCGAGCTCATGGAAGCGATGGCCGTCGAGGCACCCAGCGATTGGCAGCCTCGCCTGTCCCTCTCCGGCGAGCTCAAAGCCACTGGCCTGAGTCGGTTGGCTCGGGCACAGGTGCAATCGGATTCGTCAGCCATCGTGGGCCTGTTTGCCGGAGCCGAATTCGGACCCAGCAAGCGTTGGCCATGGCGACGTTTCGTAGACTTGGCGCGGAATCTGCGGCGTGCCCGGCCCGACGTGCGCATCGTGATCATCGCTGGCCCGAAAGAGCTTTGGCTGGCTGTGAGGATCCACGAAGAGACCGGCAAGATCCACCCGGTCGTCGGGCCCGACCTCGATCTGGCCGGCCTGGCCGCGGTTCTCGATCAACTCGATCTTCTGATCACCAATGACTCGGGGCCGATGCATCTCGCGGCCAGCCTGGGCGTGCCCTGCCTGGCCTTCTTCGGCCCCACCGACCCCACTCGCACGCGACCCGTGGGACAAGAGCACCAAGTGCTCTATACCGACCGCTGGTGCTCACCCTGTTTCCGTCGAAGGTGCCCTCTACTGCACCACCGATGCCTACGGGATCTGAGCGTCGACCAGGCGGTCGAAAGAAGCATCCGCATTCTCGACTCCTTGGAGGCCTCGGGTTCTTGAGACAGTGAGGGCGTAAGGGCTAGGGACTTGGGGGGTAATGGCTACTCGAGCTCGAAGAGGGGATCGCCGCCCTCGACCGGTTGGCCGGCGGAGACAAAAACCTTTTTCACGACGCCGCTCCTCTCGGCCTGGATCTCGTTCTCCATCTTCATGGCTTCGAGCACCACCAGACCCTGGCCGACAGTGACCTCGTCGCCTTCCTGGACCAGGATATCCACGACACGGCCAGGCATGTAGGCGGTCACCTGTTTCAGGCCGTCGTGGCTACGGCTCGCTGAACCCTGTCTGGCCAGGTGAGTCAGGGGATCCAGGACTTCTACCTCTTCAATGGAACCACGATGGCTCACCTGGTAGCGGCCTTTCTCGCTACTCCGTACAGCGACCTCGAACTGCTGTCCTTCGATGATCAGGCTTCGGACCACGCCGTTGGTAGCGACAGAGTCGACCAGGTATTCCCTGTCCTCGAGCCTCACTTTGATCCCGGAACCGTGGTGCTCCACTTCCACCCGCACCTCGTGGCCGTTGGTGAGGACGATCAACTCCATGGCTCACCCCGCAGGGAGTCTCGGCGGCCGGCATGGCGCCATTGACTCCTTCGGCCCCCCCGCTTGGCTGGCGAGCCGGAGGCCCGCGCCTGGTTGGCTAGGTGCTCGAGGGAGGCCGCGATCACGGCGAGGTCTTCGAACTCGCTGTGCCGTTCAGGGGCCAGCTCGCCGGCCGCCAACTTTCGATCGAGCATGCCGATGTCGAGATTGCCAGCGACAAAATCGACATCTTGCAACAGGGCCCTGAAGAGTGGAACCGTAGTGTGGATGCCTTCGATTCGCAACTCGGCAAGGGCCCGCGCGAGCCTATCCATCGCCTGCTGACGATCGCGACCCCAGACGATCAGCTTTGCCAGCATGGGGTCGTAGTGGATGGAGACCTCGGACCCTTCGTAGACTCCGGCATCGTTGCGAACCCCTGGGCCCTCGGGCCAGCGCAGACGCTCGATCCTGCCCGGCGAGGGTACGAAGCCATGGTACGGATCCTCGGCGTAGATCCGCACCTCGATGGCATGGCCATTCGGCTGTAGCGCCTCGTACTCCTCGCCCAGGGCCCGACCCTGGGCGATGCCCAACTGGGCGCGGACCAGGTCGAGACCGGTCACCATCTCGGTGACCGGATGCTCTACCTGCAGCCGGGTGTTCATTTCCAGAAAGTAGAACTCACCACTCGGATCCAGCAGAAATTCCACGGTCCCGGCATTAGTGTATCCGACCGATCTCGCCGCCTTCACCGCTGCCTCACACATCTCTCTACGCAACTCGGGCGTGACGACCGGCGATGGCGACTCCTCCACCACCTTCTGATGTCGTCGCTGCAGGGAGCATTCTCGTTCACCGAGGGCGACGACTTTGCCGTGCTCGTCACCGAGGATCTGGACCTCCACATGCCTTGGACGCTCGATGTACTTCTCCATGTAGACGGAGTCGTTGCCGAAGCTCGCACCCGCTTCAGAACGCGCGGCACGGTAGGCGCCTTTCAGCCCATCGGGTTCGAGCACCAGACGCATTCCCTTGCCACCACCGCCAGCCGTGGCTTTCAACATCACCGGATAACCGATCTCCTCGGCGAAGGCCACTGCCTCCCCTACCGTCTCGAGGGCGTCGGTACCGCCAGGCACCACGGGTACGCCCGCCCCGGCAATCAGGCGGCGGCTTTCGATCTTGGATCCCATGGTCGCGATGGCAGCCGAAGAGGGGCCGATAAAGCTCACACCCCTCTTCTCACAGAGCTCGGAAAACTCGGCGTTCTCAGCCAGAAAACCATAGCCTGGATGAATGGCGTCGGCACCGATCTCCCGTGCCAACTCGACAATCGCCGGGCCTTGCAGATAGCTGTCTCGCGACGCTGCCGGACCAATCCGATAGGCCTCGTCCGCCAGCAATACCGCAAGCCCCCGGCGATCGGGATCCGAGTAGATCACCGCACTGCGGATGCCCTCTTCGCGCAGCGCCCGAATGACACGCACGGCAATCTCCCCGCGATTGGCCACCAGGACCTTCTTGAACTCCCGGAACGGTATCGATGGATTCATACCAGAGGGTCTTCGCTTGGGCGCTGGGAGAACCGCTAGCAGTCGAGCTTCACCACAGGCTCCTGGCCGAACCCGAGGGTCGACGGAGGCATCTTAGCAGGACGCCCGCAGCCTCCAGGCCAGCCAGATCAGGGCCACCAGAGCCACCGCCGCCACCAGGCTCGAGACCCACAGAGGTCGCCGATCGATCCAGACCCTGACGCGGTGGGAGCCGGCCGGAATCTCGATGCCGAGCCGATGGATGTTGGCGGCCACGATGGGCGCCTTCTGGCCATCGACCGTGGCCCGATAAAGGGGCAGAAAGGCGCGCTGCACGACCAGGGCGCCGGGCGCCTCCGATTCGGTTACGACCTCGAGCTCTTCCGGTGCCGACACCTCGACGGTGACAGAGCCGCCCGGACCGTCGAGCTCGTCGCCACCTTCGGGCAGCACCGTCATGCGGGTTGGATCGAAATCGTCCGAGACCATCCAGGTGAGAGCGGCGTTGAGGTGCGGTGCCCGCAGTACCCTGCCTACGAGCTGAACAGCCGCCGCGTTGTGGACCAGCCTGTAGACGAAGATGTCGCCACCGATGCTGGGCTGTCGGCGCACCAGGGCCACCTCCTGTTCCGTCTCCGAATCGAGCTCACGATCGAGCAACAGAAACTCCACTCCTGCTG
>JAUVRX010000071.1 GCA_030597375.1 Acidobacteriota bacterium | reverse complement strand
TGATGTCCTCAGATGGGAGCCTAATATATCCTTCTCCTTCTGAAGCCAGCCCAGGTCATGAGTTGCGACTCGGCAGCTTACTAGAGAGCGGGGGCTGGCGGCGCGGATCCTTCGTCCATGGCCCAGGACCTCACAGACTTCGCAAACGACCGCGCCAGGGGGGAGCCCGTCACCCGGCCCATGGCAGGAGCCTCGGACAGCCAGAAGGGTGGTTCGATCCAGCTCGGCATGTGGCAGGCGGCGCGGCATGACGATCCGGGTCACGTCATCCTGTTTACGGATGCCGACCTTTCGACACATCTGGGGCAGGCGGGACTGCTCATGCATCCGATTCTGGCCGAGGGTGCCGATGCCGAGATCGCCGAGGCCGACCCCACACAGGTCGGTGACAGTGCATCGGTGACTGCCGCAGACCTGCAAGCGATCCTCTCACCCTAGCCACCTTGGAGGTCCGTCCGGGTGGTCCGCAGGGGGACGGCGGCGGCTACTCGGACTTTGAGGGAAGGGACGCCACCTTGTCTCGCCTTCACGCCGGATCTCCTGTGCACTTTGAAGTGCCTTGCCATGCGCTCGACGAGGCACCCCCTGTCGGACCACCCGAACGAACCTCTGGCACCGTTGGGGCATTGGGGCCTTGAGGCATTGAGGGCAAGGGGGATTGAAGCGGCCGGTGCCCCTGCCGGCCGTCCTCCTCAACCGACCAGGAGGTATTTCCTGAGGTCCAGTTCCTGAGCCAGTAGATCCGGGAACCTCTGCAGTGCGCTGGCAATGTGATCGGTGCTGAAGTGGGCTTCGAGGCCTGACTCGCCCTGCCATTCTTCGACGAAGGTGAACTCTCGCGGATCTTCGAGGTTCTCCAGCAGTTCGTAGCTGATGCAACCGTTCTCTTCGCGGGTGGGCTCGATCAGGCCGACCAGTACCTGCTTGAGCTCGGCTTCCCTGCCCGGCTGGGCCCTCAGCCGGGCAATGACTCTCAGCGTGGTCTGCGTCATGGCGGTCTCCTCTTCCGGCAATTCTGCCACACCCGAGCCGTGAAGAGAGTTCAAACCCTTGGGGATACGGCCAGGCCCTATAATCGTGGCATCGAAGTAGCGCTACGACCCGATGGACGGATCACCATGGACAAGGACCTACGCATCATCCGCGACGGCTCACTAGCCTCTGTACCGACGGCCGATTGACCAGTACTCTCACCAAGGCCACTATCGATACGGCCTGCGGCCATTGTGGCCAGCGGATGCGACTGACGGTCGACAGCGAGATGCACTACGAAGCAGAGTTGGCTGGAGACACACCTCTGATGTTCGAGCCACAGATCGACTGGCCGACATTCCGTGAGCCCAATATCCTCCACGCCTACTGACGGAATAGCGTCTTCTTCTGGTCAGAAGATCACGCCCTGGAACACTACGAAGCCGGCAAACTGGTGGATGGAGCGCTCCTGACGCTCGAGCACAGCGCCTTTTCTTCCCCGATCGTACAGAGCGCCTTGTTCAGTCTGCGGCAGATTTGAGGTCGCGGGGAGAGAGAGCTCCAACCGTGGTGGCATCCCCCGTAGCGCACCTCTGGTGGTAGTCGATCTGCCCGAGGTGGTAGGCCAGTAACTCGTTCTTCATGCCTCGGAGCTCGCGCCGCAAGATGTGATGGATGTGCTCGATGAACACCGATCAATCTCCTCTCGTCCCAGCCGGCCCGAGCCCGTTGCAGGAAATCCCGGCGAGACCTGTCCGTCTTTCTCTCAGCTCGCTATTCATCGATTCGCCGACAACGAGACTCAATGTCGGATTGCAAAGTTGGGGAACTCGTCGTCGTAGTCCAGGTCTTCTATTCGCACCTGGCGCACCACTGCCATCGGAGGACCTTCTCTCGCCCAGGTCATCAACGCATCCACCGCCGCGGCCTCGCCCTCGGCGACGATCTCCACCGAGCCGTCAGGAAGATTCCGGGCGTATCCACGAACCCCGAGGAGTTTCGCTTCCTGCATGGCGTTGGCCCTGAACCAGACGCCCTGGACCCGACCCATTACGATCGCTCTGACCTTCTTCATCATCGGTCGACCCCTCCAGAGGATGTCGCGAACGATAGCACCAGGGCCGCCCCGCCCCGTAGCGAAGTCATGGGTCCGGCTGAAGAACTGGCGCTCTACTACGCGGTCCTAACCAGGGAGTTGTAAAGCCAGGCGAAGATGGCACCCCCGATCGCACCATCCACCAGGCCCCAGATCAGACCCGCCAGACTACCGGCGGCATTGAGGCCATAACCTCGATAGATCTGACCGATGAAGGTCATGCGGTCCGACGGGCCATCGAGCATGATGATCCACCAGGTGACGAAGAAAAGACCCAGGCCCAGCAGGAGCCCACAGGTGATCGCGAAAGCCTTCACATCCAGTTTCATGGCTTCCTCCTTTCCAACAGCCTACACCCGGCGCTTCCATCTGCCACCATGGACCGCCGCTCAGTCGGGCCAACCCGGCAAGACTCGAGTCAGTATGTCGGAATCCAGCTCCAGTGCCAGTTCCTTCAAGTAGGCGACCATGAACTCGGTTCGCCTCGCGGCCTCTCGCTTCCCTGCCTCTGTCTGCATGCTGCCGGCCAGGCGAAGGAGCTTGGTGTAGAAGTGATCGATCGTGGATACCGAATCGTCGGGAGCTCGCGTCTCGCAGAAGGGGTCTTCCGCATCGTAGAGCGGGCGATCGAGCCTACTTCCCAGCATCAGGCACCGGGAGACTCCGATGGCACCCAGCGAATCGAGTCGATCCGCATCCTGAACGACCTTGGCTTCGATCGTCCGGGGAGCGATGCCCGCCGAAAAGCTGTGGGCCTCGATGGCATGCTCGATCTCGTCGAGGCAACCAGGGTCGTAACCGGAGCTGTCGAGCAACCGACGCGCTGTCCGAGCTGCCGCCCTCGAGGCTCTCGATCTGTCGGCAGAGTCCTTTGGGACGACCACGCAATCGTGGAGCCAGGCCGCAGGCAAGACCACTTCGAGTCTGGCTCCTTCGACTTCTGCGAGCTGCAGCGCATTGGCCACGACCCGCTTTACGTGGTCCATCCCATGCGCCGGATCGATCTGCTCCCGATCACGCAGGAAGCGCTCGAAGAGTTCCCTCCACCGGTCCAGGTCCAGGTCGGCTTTCATCACGCGTGTGCGGTCATTCTAGCGAGGTGAGCCCAGGTAGGAGGGGCCCCCGAGTTGTTGCATCTGGCGCAAGATCCACTCGACTCTCTCCTCCATATAGGGGGATGGCTCTGCCGCACTCATCCGCTTCGGACTCGGAAGCACTGCCGCCAGGAGGGCCGCTTCACGAACGCTCAAGCGTGAGGCGCTCTTGCCGAAGAATTCCTGAGCGGCAGCCTCTGCGCCATAGATGCCGGGGCCGAACTCGGCGACGTTCAAATAGACTTCGAGGATTCGCATCTTCGGCCACAGGGCCTCGACGAAGGCGGTGAGATAGGCCTCGACACCCTTGCGGGTCCAACTCCTGCCGGGCCAGAGATAGAGGTTCTTCACGACCTGCTGTGAGATGGTGCTGGCACCCCGGCCCCTGGATCCATCCTTCTCCAGTGCGGATCGAATGGACTGCGTATCGAAGCCATGGTGCTCGGGGAACTTCTGATCTTCTGCCGCCACGACAGCGATCGACAGGTGGGGAGCGATCTCCTCCCATGGGACCCACTCCTGCTGAATCTCCAGTCCTGAGGCCCTGGCCCGCATCATGAAAGCCGTCTCGGGCGGCTCGAGCCAGCGCCAGGGAAGGACGATCAGAACCGGCAGGGCGACAGCCGCCACCATCGCGAGGCAGACTGCCCGGACCAGGAGCTTTCGGGGCCGACGCTTCGGGCTCACGGCTCAACCCTCGGAACCGCGAGGCTCCGAGAACTGGAGAAACTCGATCGGTGCCCCATCCTCGACGATGAAGGCAACGGTGACTCCCTCGGAAGGGCTGTTGGGCGCGATCAGGATCTGTCTGCCGGCGATTGCGGCTGCGAGATCGGACACCTCGAAGGCGACGTGGGGAACACTCTTGACGAGGTCCGGCAGCGGGCTGTCGTCCTCGAACCTCATCCACTCCACACCGAAGGGGCTGTCGTCGAAGCCCGAGACATACATCTTGTAGTCCGCCAGGTACTCCTCGTCCTGACGGCTCACCTGCGTCGGAATGCCGATGTGGTGGTACTTCAGTGCCGGCTTCATGCTCGCCACCCTCCCAAGCGATGTTGGCTAGGAGTCCATGGTAGAGCTCAGGCAACGCCGTAGAACTCTTCGACGATTTCGAGCGACGGCCGCGACACGACGACATAGGAGGGCAGTCCGAGGCGTCTCCAGAGCCTGAACCGATCTTCCGACGAGGGGTCGGAGACCAGCAGCGAGATCACCGCTCCATGAGTCACGATCCCCAGCGTCTCATCAGGAAACTCCTCGAGGACCGCCTCTACTGCTGCCGCGAAACGGTCCCGCGCCTCCCCGGCCGACTCGGTGCCTACCACGACTCTGTCAGGCTCGGAGAAGAACCGCCGGAAGGTCTCACAATAGGCATCAGCACCGATAAAGCCAAGACCTGTCCGATCGTTCTCCTGCAGGCCCGGTCGGACGACATGGCTCCGGGACAGCTGCGATGCCATGAGCTCCGCGGTCTCCACCGTCTTCGGCTCATTGCTGGAAACGAGCCGGGCAAGCTCGAAGCGCCGGAGCTTGTCTGCCAAAGGAGCACATCGCCTGCGACCCTCCTCGGACAGGCTCCAGAATCGGGATTCCATCTGGATCTGCATCTCCGGAACAGAGTGCTTGATCAGGACGAGTCTTGGATCGGTATCGCGATCAGGCATGGCGCTTGCCCTTGACGGAGACCACCGCCCTTCAGGAGCGGCCACCGAGAGGAATGACGTAGAACAGCACGGCGAAGAAATGGAACACGCTGCCAGCCAGGACGAACAGGTGCCAGATGGCGTGGTGGTACGGCAACCGCCGCCAGGCGTAGAAACCGACACCGGCTGTGTACGCCAGGCCACCGAGGAGAAGCAGCAGCAGGCCTCCGGGAGCTACCGCGGAGAGCATGGGCTTGGCTGCGACCACCACGACCCAACCCATGGCGACATACAGGACCACCGACATGGCGGTCCAACGACGCAGCATGGTGACCTTGAAGACGATACCCAGGGCGGCGAGGGCCCAGATCACCCCGAAGAGGGACCAGCCCCATGGCCCACGAAGGTTCACCAACAGGAACGGTGTGTAGGTGCCCGCGATGAGCAGGAAGATCGCGCAGTGGTCGAAGACCCGCAGAACCGACTTTGCCCGAGGGATCGGCAAGCTGTGGTAGAGCGTCGAAGTCGCATAGGAAAGGACCAGCGTGGCACCGAAGATGCTGCAGCCGACGATATGCCAGGCGGTGCCACGAAGACTGGCAAGAGCCGTCAGCGTCGCCAACCCACCGATAGCGAGAAACAGGCCGACACCATGCGTAATGCTGTTGGCGATCTCCTCACCCGGGCTGTACCGGGCGACTCTGGCTCGAGCGCTCATCCGCCGGACTCTATCTCACTATGCCCACGATCTCACTGTGACCAGGATCTCAGCGAGCCAATCCTCGCCTCATAGGCCCGCAAGCTGCACGAGGCTCCTGAGATCGCCAACCTCCAGGTCGGGCGAGCATCGAGTGGGTGGGGCGACTCCGACCCCGGGACAGCGGCTCGGACGATTCACCCAGGCGGTGGTGAATCCCATCTCCTTGGCGGGGGCGTGGTCGTGAAACAGACTCTGGGCCACGTGCAACACTTTCTCCCTGGGAACCTGGAGTCGTTCGAGCGCGATTTCGAAGTTTCGGGTGGAAGGCTTGTAACTCCCGACCTGCTGCGCAGTGATGACCTCATCGAATTCGAGCCCCAGCAATCTCTCGGTGGCGGCGAAGAGATCGTCGTCGATATTGGAGAGGATGACCAATTCGAAGCTCATCTGCAGTCGCTGGAGAGCCTCGACACTGTCGGAAAACGGCGGCCATGACCCCACCGACTGTGGCAGGGCCAGGAGATCGGCCTCCGACGGCGTGAATCCCAGCTCGGTTCCCATACTCTCCATCACTGCCGCCAGGACCTGTCGATAGGGCTTGTACTCTCCGGCTTCCTGCTCGGCCTCGAACCGGGCATACAGCTGCAGAAGCTCGGCCTCTCCGAGGGAGGCGCCATGGCGCTCCAGAACGGGCCCGACAGCAGCCAGAATGCCCGCCTCCCAGTCGATGATCGTGCCGTAGCAATCGAAGGTAAGGTGGGTGAATCTATCGAAGTCGATCATCTCACTGGGTCCTCTAGGAGCCAGTCTTCTTGGGCACGTAGAGATCTGTGATGGTGCCTTCGAAGACCTCGGCGGCGAGGGCAATGGTCTCGGAAAGGGTGGGGTGAGGATGAATGGTGAGGCTCAGGTCCGCCGCCTCGCAGTCCATCTCGATGGCCAGTGCAAGCTCGGCAATCAGGTCGCCGGCATTCGGGCCAACGATCCCCGCCCCCAACACCCGCTTCGTCTCGGGATCGAAGAGGATCTTGGTCAGTCCGTCACTTCTACCCATGCCCAGTGAGCGACCGCTGGCCGACCATGGAAATGCGCCCTTCTCATAGGCCACGCCCGTCGCGGCGGCCTCCGTCTCGGTCAACCCCACCCAGGCGATCTCGGGATCGGTGTAGGCCACGGAGGGTATGACCCGGGCGTCGAAGCCACTCTCGAGCCCAGAGGCCACTTCCGCCGCTACCTTGCCTTCATGGGTCGCCTTGTGGGCCAGCATCGGCTGACCCGTAACGTCGCCGATGGCGAAGATGTGCGGCACGTTGGATCGCTGCTGCGAATCGACCGAGATGAACCCACGTTCGTCAACCGCCAGTCCTGCCGCCTCGGCACCGATGTTGTCTCCATTGGGTCGCCTTCCCACCGCAACGAGGACTTCGTCGAAAACGCTCGGCTCCGGTGCTCTGGCGCCCTCGAAGGTCACCTCGAGGCCACTCTTCAGGGTCTTGATACCCGACATCTTCGTCTCGAGGTGGATCTTGGCCTTGTAGCGTCGCTTCAGCCGGCGCTCGAGCGGCTTGACGAGATCCGGATCGCAGCCTGGAATGAGCTGATCCAACATCTCGACGATGGTGAGCTCGGAGCCCAGTGCACCATAGATCGTGGCCATCTCGAGTCCGATGATGCCGCCGCCGATCACCAGCAAGCGCTTAGGGATGTCCCGGAGCTCCAGGGCACCGGTCGAGTCGATGACTCTGGCGTCGTCATAGGGCACACCAGGAATCTCCACGACTCGGGAGCCGACGGCAACAATGGCGCTCTCGAACGCAATCGCCTTCGTTTCCGTGCCCGACTCGACGGCCAGGCTGTTTGCCGAGGTGAAACGACCTTCTCCCTGGATCACTTCCACCTGTCGTTGCTTGGCAAGAGCGCCGAGACCCTTCGTCAGTCGATCCACGACCGAGCTCTTGAAGCCCCGGATCTTGTCGAGGTCCAGCTTTGGTTTTCCGAACGTCACTCCATGTCTGTCCAGGTCGGCAGCCTCTTCCATGACGCGAGCCACGTGAAGCAGCGCCTTCGACGGGATGCATCCGACATTCAGGCAGACCCCCCCGAGCTTTGAATGACGCTCGACGAGGACCACCCTCTTGCCCAGGTCGGCAGCCCGGAATGCAGCCGTGTAGCCACCTGGACCGCCACCGAGTACGAGGACCTCTGTGCTTTCATCCATTCCAGGTCTCCTTCGAACCGGAATCACACATCGCTACAACAGGAGACGTCGCAAGTCGGAGAGCAGCCCACAAAGATAGGTCGTGAAGCGGGCGCCCAGGGCGCCGTCGACGATTCTGTGGTCGTAGGAAAGCGAGATCGGCAGCATCAGCCTCGGGACGAACTCCTCGCCGTCCCAAACCGGCTTCATCGCCGCCCGGGACACTCCTAGAATGGCCACCTCAGGAGCGTTGACGATCGGTGTGAAATCGGTGCCTCCGATACCACCAAGACTGGTGATGGTAAAAGACGCTCCCTGGATCTGGTCGGGCCGCAGCTTGCCCTTGCGGGCCTGCTCGCTGATCTCGGCCAGCTCCCTCGCCAGTTCGAAGATCCCCTTCTGGTCGACATCGCGAACGACCGGCACCATCAGGCCCTGCTCGGTGTCGACCGCCACACCCAGGTGGTAGTACTTCTTCAGGATCACGTGCTCGCCGTCGGGGTCGAGAGAGCTGTTGAGGCGTGGAAAGCGCTGTAGCGCACCCACTGCAGCCTTCATCAAGAAGGCCACGGGGGTGAGCTTGAATCCCTGCGCTTTGGCCTCTTCCGCGTGGGCGCGCCGGAAGGCGTCCATATCGGTGATATTCGCCTCGTCATGCTGAGTGACATGGGGCACCTGCAGCCAGCTGCGATGAACATAGGTCTTGGAGATCCTCTGGATGCGAGTCAGTGGCTGGCGCTCGATCTCCCCGAAACGCGAGAAGTCGATGACCGGCATCTCGGGCAGGCCGACCGAACCCCGGCCCTGCGGCTCGGACATGGTCTTCTTGACGAAGCCCTGCACGTCTTCTCTCAGTACACGCCCTTTGCGACCCGTGCCCTTGACTCTGGGCAGGTCCACCCCCAGCTCGCGAGCGTAGCGTCGTACAGCTGGGCTGGCGTAGGTCTTGGAATGCGGGAACTCGTCGATGGGCGCCGGCGACAGGTCGCTCCGGGAAGCGGGAGCCGCGGGGGGCGGGGGCACCGGGTCCTCAGGCTGAGGCGGCGGTAGATCCTCCGGAGGCTGAGGCGCGGGAGGTGACGGCTCCTCTTCTTGCGGCTCGGATTTCGTTTCCGTGGCCTTGGACTCGGCCACCTCCAGGACGAGGATGACCGCACCCTCGCCCACCTTGTCTCCCATTTTGACCTTGACTTCGACCACCTTGCCGGCGAGCGGCGAGGGTACCTCCAACGTCGCCTTGTCGCTCTCCAGGGTGATCAAGGGGTCTTCGACCTCGACCTGGTCACCTGGATTCACCAGGACCTCGACGATATCTACCGCGTCGAAATCCCCGATATCCGGAACCACGACTTCTTCGATCTCAGGCATCGGTCAACTCCCTACACGGTCCACGGATCTGGGGCCTCGGGGTCGATGTCGTACTTCTTGATCGCTTGACCCACCTTGGAGGCCGGGACCGCGCCTTCGTCGGCCAGGGCCTTGAGAGCCGCTACGGCCACCTGGTGGCGATCGACTTCGAAGAAGCGTCGCAGCTGCTGGCGGGTGTCGCTGCGACCAAACCCGTCGGTGCCCAGGGTCAGATAGCGCCGGGGTACGTAGGGCCGGATCTGGTCGGCGACCGCCCTCATGTAGTCCGTAGAGGCGATCACGGGACCTTGCCGCTCCTCGAGGCACCGTTCGACATGGCTCTGCTTCGGCTTCGCGGTGGGGTGGAGGCGATTCCAGCGCTCGGTTGCCATGCCGTCCCGCCGCAGCTCGTTGAAGCTCGTCGTGCTCCAGATATCGGCCACCACTCCGAAGTCCTCGCTGAGCAGCTCGGCACCGGCGATGACCTCCCGAAGTATGGAACCGCTGCCCAACAGCTGCACGCAGGGTTTGGCCGACTTGCCCTTTGCCTTGGGAGCTTTCTGGAACAGATACATGCCCTTGCAGATATCTTCCTCGATCCCCTTGGGCATCGGCGGGTGGGGATAGTTCTCGTTCAGCAGGGTGATGTAGTAGAAGACCGACTCACCGTCGGCATACATCCTCTTGAGACCGTCTTGCAGGATCACCGCCAGCTCGTAGCCAAAGGTCGGATCGTACGAGCGGCAGTTGGGAACCGTGGAGGACAGGAGGTGGCTGTGCCCATCCTGATGCTGCAGCCCCTCCCCATTGAGCGTCGTTCGCCCCGAGGTGGCACCCATGAGGAAGCCCTTGGCCTGCATGTCGGCGGCTGCCCAGATGAGGTCGCCGACTCGCTGGAAGCCGAACATGGAGTAGAAGATGAAGAATGGCACCATCGGTATGCCATGGTTGACGTGGGAGGTACCAGCGGCAATCCACGAAGACAACGACCCTGCCTCGGAGATCCCTTCTTGCAGAATCTGCCCGTGCTTCTCTTCGCGGTAGTAGGCCAGTTGATCCGCATCCTCGGGTGTATAGAGCTGGCCTGTCGGCGCGTAGATGCCGACCTGGCGGAACATCCCTTCCATGCCGAAGGTCCGTGCCTCGTCGGCGACGATCGGCACGATGTGCTCCTTGAGTTTCTCGTCGCGGGTCAGCGACATGAGTAGCCGCACGAAGGCCATGGTGGTGGAGACCTCGCGGTCACCGCTGCCTTCCGTTACGACGCTGAAGGTGGACAGATCGGGAACCTCGAGAGGCGCTGCCTCATCGGGTCTTCGGATGGGGATGTAGCCACCCAGAGCCTCACGGCGCTCCCGCAGATACCGCATGGGAGCACTGTCCTCGGCCGGCTTGTAGAAGGGCAGCTCGGCGACGCGATCCTCAGCGATGGGGATGTTGAACCGGTCACGGAATTTGCGCAGCTCCTCCTCTCCCATCTTCTTCTGCTGATGGGTGATGTTCTGACCCTCGCCGGCCTCACCCATTCCGTAGCCCTTGACGGTCTTGGCCAGAATCACGGTCGGCTGCCCCTTGTGCGCCACGGCTGCCGCGTAGGCGGCGTAGACCTTCTGGGGATCATGCCCACCGCGACCGAGCCTCCAGAGCTCCTCGTCGGACATGTCCGCCACCATCTCTGCGAGCTCCGGATAGGC
>JAUVRX010000268.1 GCA_030597375.1 Acidobacteriota bacterium | reverse complement strand
TGACCTATAGCGCGACGCTCGTCCTGATCGGAGGCATCCCGGCAGATGCCCGGCCCCATCCTCGCCAGCCCGACAGGCAGTCTTAGCCGGACGAGAGGCTCTCCCCGGGCGAGCCTGGGCTCGAGGGCTCGAGGGTCGACGCGGCCGGGCGTTCCTTCCGGCCGATCTTTGAGGGCTTGGGGGTTGAGGCGGCCGGCGTACCTTCGGCCGATCTTTGAGGGCTTGGGGGTTGAGGCAGCCGGCGTACCTTCGGCCGATCTTTGAGGGCTTGGGGGCGTGGGGGCGTAGCGGTCTTGAAGCGATCGGTGGTTCCGGGATCGGACAAGCGGAGTCTTCCGATCCACACCCCGGCCGGCACAGGTCCGGCCGCTTCAACACCTCGCACGCGGTCCTGAACCATCCACGCTCACGTCATCCTGACCCTTGTAGGGGCGCCCCTTGCGGGCGCCCGCAGGAGGGGGCAAGCCCCTCCCCCACATCCTTCTTTGCCTCATTGCTCCACTGCCTCACTGCCCCACTGCCTCAAGGCCTCACTGCTCCAACGGTGCCAGAGGTCCGATCAGCCACCGCCAGTCCGTGCCTTGGCCAGCCTTCGCCACCAGTAGAGCAGGTGGCCCGATGGAAAGGCGATGGCGCAATTCAGGTAGTAGAGCCAGTGCAAAGGGACCGCGGCAAGCAGGAACCGGAAGCCTCTCTTGGCCGCCAGGAACCCGTAGAAACCTCTGTTCAGCCAGAGCAAGGCGGCCGCCACTGCCAGTCCGGTCGCCAGAGCCCAACGAGGCGCGACAAGGAGCAGGAGGAGGCAGACCACCAGCAAGACCACCGCGGCGACGCTCAGCCGACCGGTCCATCCAAGATTGAGCTCGGTGCCCGGGCCTTCCCGGCCTGCGAGCAGCTCACTCCACGGTATGCCCCGATCCATCAGGTCGCTCTGGATGACGCCCCGCAAAGACCATGCCTTGTGGTGCTTGACCTGCACGTCCTTGGCCAGGCGAATGCGTCGGCCCGAGGCCCTCAAGCGATATCCCAGTTCGATGTCCTCGATGGCGGGACGGGGATATCGGGCCTCGTCGAAGCCGCCCAGCTCCAGAAAGGCACGACGGCGAACGGCACCACAACCTGCCCAGAAAGTGGAGGCCTCGGGGTCGCCCCGCTGATGAACCCAGTGATGCTGCAGGTTCTTGTACTGCGCCACCCAACCGGGGGCGGCAGGCTCATCGTCATAGGACCCGAAGAGGGCGTCCAGAGCTTCTTCGTTTCGCAGTACCGCCGCCGCCAGACTCAGGGTCTCCTCGCCGACGCTGCAGTCGGCATCGAGAAACAGAAGAAACTCACCCCGAGCATGCCTTGCACCCAGATTACGGGCGGCTGCCGGCCCCTGGCGCCCTCGGGTTCGAAGAACTCGAGCGGCAGACTCTACCGCCAAAGCGCGGGAATCATCCGTCGAGCCGTCATCCACGACCACCAACTCGTAGTCGCTGAAAGACGATCGCCGGAGAGCCTCCAGAGAAGACCTGAACACTTCCCCTCCGTTGAGCACCGGGACCACGACCGAGAAGAAGGGCGAGCGTTTGGAGTCGCTCGGCGTGGTGACGGGGTCAGTGGTCACTTCGAGAGTCTCGTCATCTTGAACTGTCGAGGAGGTCCACCCAGTGGGCATCTCGGTACGCTCCAGGCCATCTGAATCCCTCCGACGCTCCACCCATCGCTGAGATAGTCTAGGTCAGACCGGGGGAGAGATCATGATTCTACGCCTATCGAGTCGTCGACTTTCGGCCATCCTGACTCCGCTGCTCGTCGTGCTGGTGCTGGGAATACCGAGCCTTTCCCCGGCCACTACCCGTGGCGAGAGCTATCAACAGGAGATCGAGGACTGGCGAAAAGCGCGAGTGGACCGACTCATCAGCGAGGATGGCTGGGTCACCGTAATCGGCCTGCTATGGCTGCAAGAGGGAGTCAATACCCTCGGCAGCAGTCCATCGAATGACCTGGTCTTTGCCACTCCCAAGGCTCCAGCTATCGTTGGAACCCTGACAGTCCAGGACACCTTGCTCCACCTAGAGGTAGCTCCCGCGGTGGAGGTGACTCGGAACGGGGAGCCGGTTCAGTCGCTGGATCTCCAGCCTGATGTCAGCGGTGAGCCCACCATCCTGGATCTGGGCGACCTGCGTTTCCATGTCATCGAACGGGCCGGCCGATACGCCATCCGTCTGAGGGACCGCCAGCATCCTTCCAGGTTCGACTTCCCGGGGATCGAGAGCTATCCCGTGGACCCGGAGTTGAGGGTGGAGGCTCGATTCGAGGTTCACGATCCACCCAAGAAGATCCCGATCCCCAACGTCCTCGGCACGGTGGACCAGGAGTCCTCATGGGGCGCCGTGGTCTTCGAGGTGGATGGGGAGACTCTACGCCTGGATGCCCTGGCCGAACCGGGTGCCAAGCGCCTTTTCCTGATCTTCGGAGATCAGACCACCGGTCGTGAGACCTACGGCGGTGGGCGATATCTCTACGCAGATGCGCCGGACTCGGAAGGCAAGGTCGTGGTGGACTTCAACAAGGCCTACAATCCCCCTTGCGCCTTCACCGACTTCGCTACCTGCCCGCTACCACCGAGACAGAATCGCCTGGTGATCCGCATCGAAGCCGGCGAGAAGAAGTTCGGGCGACCCCACCCTTGAGACCGTAGGAACGGAGACTGGCAGGTCCCCCCCTCCGACCTTGGTGGCCGGAGAGAGAGGATTGGGAGGTTCCAATATAGGTTGGTTGGTTTCGACTTTACCCCGGTTATTTCCGGGGAATGGGGCGGGAATATCTAGAGGCGTTCGAGATCTTGAGATCTCCGTTAGAGTTGGTAGGACGAACTCTTCGAAAGGGGAACCTCCCAGTCAATACTCTCTTAGCTCTTTCGAGCTATCTTGCAGGCATCATAGCAGCTTGTGACGATTTTCACAAGCCCCTGAAGCGGACCCGGCCTTCAGGTCGGATTCGCCGCCATCTCAGCCTTCAGAAGCCGCATCGAGCAAGGGGCCCGGTCTCTCGGGGACGGAGGCCTCCAAGGCCCTCGCTTCGCTCCGAGTAGCCGGCAAGATCCGTCGAGCCTCCGGTACCAGTTCGACAGAATGGTCGAGAATCGGGTTCCCATCCCCTTCCCTTTTCCAGCGTGCAACTCCATGAAAAATAGACACTTAGGAAGATCTCAGCAGTTGGCACGATCCCTGCTATAGCTTCACACGAGAACGACATGAGCGACCAGTCGAAACCAGAACTCAAACCAACCAACGGAGGAACCACATCATGAAACGGATCGCGAAATGCATCACCCTGACAGGCCTCGCAGCTCTTCTGCTTACCATCCCAGCCCTGGCGCAAGAGAGCTACGAGAAGGTGCGAGGAGAGGTCATCCAGGTCCAACAGCAGCAACAGACGCAGAGCCAGGGTGAATTCGATCACGTCACGATCAGAACCCGCCAGGGTGAGGAGATGCAGCTGAGGCTGGGCGCAGCGGGCCAGTGCGCCGACTGCGTGCAGGTCGGCGACCAGATTCGAGCCCGGGTGAAGCAGGGATCTGGGGAACAGGCTGGACAGATCCAGTCGATGAAGGTCAAGCGCAATGGCGAAATGGTCTCCTACAACAACCAAGACGGCCAGATGGTTGCCGCTCAACAGCGGCTCCGTGACGGTTCCGGAGCGGGACAGCAGAACGGCAACAACAAGGGGACCGGCAATGGCAACTGCCAAGGCGGAGGTCAGGGTGGTGGCAACCGTGGCGGTGGTGGCGGCGGCGGTAATGGTGGAGGTAACGGCGGGGGTCGATGAGCAGCGACTCAGGATCGAGACGGAACCAGGGGGCGACCCAGGTCGCCCCCTTTTCGCATCTGTGCTTCGCTCGTCTCGCACACCGCGTTAGCCCGCATTATTCATGACCCCGCGAGCAGATTGTGGAAAGCGTCCGTCATATCTGGTCACTCGCAGGGAGGAGCACCGGAGGCAACCTTGCGGGTTGTTGAGGAGCGACGAGCGAGGACGGCCTGAGA
>JAUVRX010000003.1 GCA_030597375.1 Acidobacteriota bacterium | reverse complement strand
CTCACCAGAGGTTGATCTACGGGGAGTTTCTGGAGCTTCAGATCGAGCTCGGCCTGTTGCGAGACTACGAGACCCGCGATCAGAAGGGTCACACCTATAGGATCGGGCAGTCCCTTCGGCAGCTGATGCAGGCGGTTCTACCCTTCCGGCTTACCGCAGCTCAGCAACGCGTCGTCGAGGAGATCGTGGGCGACCTGGAGAGTCCCTATCCCATGCTTCGTCTCTTACAGGGCGACGTCGGCAGCGGCCAGACGATCGTCGCGGCCTTGGCACTGGTCGCGGCCATGGAGAACGGCCTGCAGGGAGCCTTCATGGCTCCGACCGAGCTCCTGGCGGCGCAGCACTTCAGGACCTTGAACCGCCTCCTCGGGCCTCGCTTCAGGTTGGCTCTGGTGACGGGCTCAGATGGTCGATCCGAGGAGGTCCGCAGCGCTCTGGCGGCTGGAAGAATTCAATTGGCGGTCGGTACCCATGCCCTGATTCAGGAAGGTGTTGCCTTCGACCGGCTCGGTCTGGTGGTGGTCGATGAGCAGCACAGGTTTGGGGTGGCCCAGCGCCAGACGCTGCAGAGCAAGGGGCAACGAGCCGACATGCTGGTGATGACGGCGACACCCATTCCCCGCTCTTTGGCTCTGACGGCCTATGGCGATCTTTCTCTCTCGGTCATCGACGAGCTGCCGCCGGGACGTCGGGAAGTGGTTACCAAGGTTGTTTCGCAGGCTCGCCGAGACCGCGTCTATCGTTGGCTCGTGAAGCGTCTCGAGGAGGGTGGACAAGCCTATCTGGTATTCCCGATGATCGATGAAAATCCGCAAATCATGGGCACATCCATCTGCGGTCAGGGAGAGGCCGTGCGAAGCTACCTCGCCGACTGGCCATCCGAGGTCCTCCATGGCAGGGTCGACGCCGAGGAACGTGAGAGGATCATGGAGTCGTTCGGAGCTGGCGAGATCAGGGTCTTGATAGCGACCTCGATCATCGAGGTCGGTGTGGATGTGCCTCGAGCTACGATCATGATTATCGATAGTGCGGAACGCTTCGGTCTGGCCCAACTCCACCAGCTCCGAGGTCGGGTTGGACGGGGAGCCGAACGGTCATTCTGCGTAGCTCTTCACGGCCGACTCACGGAGCAGGCAAGGCAGCGACTCGAAGTCTTCGGGGCCACTACCGACGGCTTTCGAATTGCCGAAAAAGATCTCGAGATCCGCGGTCCAGGCGATCTGCTGGGAACGCGTCAAGCCGGCGAGCCACTCTTCAGGGTGGCGAACATCGTGGCGGACCGGGAATGGCTGGAGAAGTCACGAATCGATGCGAATGAGCTCCTGGCCGAGTCCACCGAGGCGAGGGGAGACCCATTCATGAGGCGTCTGAGCGAGCGCGCAAGGGTGCGATACGACGGCTTCGCCGGGGGGCGATCGTGAGAGTTCTTCTCGTCGCCAACACCCTGCCCCCCATGGATGTCTCCGGCGTGGGAGAACAGGTGCTTCAGCTGGCGGCCGGCTTGGAAGCGATGGGCCATCAGGTGGAAGTACTGGGGCGAGGCCCAGGAGGAGCCAGAGGACCGAAGCTCCTGTTCCCGGTAGCGATCGTTCCTGGTTTTCTGAGAGCGTTACATCAATTCGAACCGGACGTCGTCCAGGTACATGAATCGGATGGTGCTCTGGTGGCTTTTCTGACGAGGACCTTGAGTGCCGTGCTGGAACCGAGCCCCCGACTGGTGGTGCTCCTGCAAGTGAGTTACCTGGAGGAGTTGAGAGCGGTGCGTCCCCTCAGATTCGACGGCCAGATCCTGGGGGTGCCCGGCCTGAGAGAGTGGGTGTTCCGGCTCTTCAAGGCCCCCTTGCAGATAGTCCTGGGATCATTCACCGCCTGGCTGAGCGATCTGGTGCTGGCGCCGAGCCGACAGACCGCCCTGGAGGTGGAGAGGGACTACAAGGTCGGTCCCGTCCTGGTGCTGCCCAACGTGATGGGCGGTCGCCACATTCAAGGGACTTCTTCTCTGCCGCTACCGGAACTGGAGGGATTTCTACTCTTCGTGGGTCGCCTGCGGATCCGCAAGGGTGTGGAGGTTCTGCTGAACGCTGTGGCGATCCTCAGAGAAAGCGGCAGAGAGGTCCAACTCGTGGTGGCTGGGGAGGGGGAGCATCGTGCCTCTCTCGAGGCGACATCTCGGCGCTTGGGGCTCGGTGACTCGGTGCGATTTCTCGGCGGTTGTGATGCGGGGACGGTTCGGAGCCTGATGTCCCGAGCCCTGGCGCTGGTGGTCCCTTCTGTCTACGAGGGCATGCCCCTGGTTGTCCTGGAAGCCATGGAGGAGGCGCTTCCAGTCGTGGCGAGCGATGTGAGTGGATTGCCGGAAGTCGTGAGGCCGGGCCAGACCGGATGGCTGTTTCCGCCGGAAGACGTCGGCGGTCTCTGCGTGGCCCTGTCCGAGGTTCTCGACGAGCCCCTGGCCGCGAGACGCAGGGGGGAGGCTGGGAAACTGGCTCTGGAGGAGTTTTGGCGGCCGCAGCACGCTGCGAGAATCTGGTGTGAGCTGCTCGACTCGTCAGTCGTGGCAGACCCGAAATCACCCCAGCCTACGGTCGTGTTCGAGCAGGACCGCGAGATGACCTTGAAGAAGGAGACGACGCCATGATGGGACGAGCCCTCCTCATGTTGGGTTGGGTTGCCACAGGTGGCCTGGTCGTGACAGGGATCCTCGGCTATCGAATCGGTGAGCAGGGAACCGTCGGCTGGCATCTCCTGGTAGCTCTGTTCTCCTGCCTGTTGATACTGTTCTCCCACTCTTGGATCCTGTTCTATCTCATCGGCACCGGCAAGGCGATCAAGTCGGCCGCGAACGAGCTCGACTTCGGCGAAGGGCCGGCGGCGCAGACGCGGGAGTTCAAGAATCGCAGCAATCCCTGGCTCATGCTGGCGATGGGGGCCGTCATGGCCACCTTCATCGTCGGGGGAGGAGTTGCCACCGGAGTCATTGCCAAGTGGGTACACGCTCTGCTGTTCTTCGTCACTCTGGCGATCCAGCTCTGGACGCTGCTGCTCGAGGGGAAGGTGCTCGGAGCCAACGAGCGCCTGATGCGGGAGATGGACCGGCGCATCCGATCTGCTGATTCCGGCGACCGATCTGGAGTCCCCTTGTAGGGCCGTGGCCGCTGGTGGTGCCATCAACCTCCTGGCCTGTCCTATAATCACCCGACGCCGCAGGGAAGGACTTCTCGTGATGGCACTGGACTTCCCTTTCTTCATGAACAGCAGCAGTACCGAGGCCAGTTCCTAGAGCCATGATCAACGAGAATGTCGTTCTTTCCGGGATGCGGGCGACGGGCCGAATCCATCTGGGTAACTACTTCGGAGCCGTCAAGAACTGGGTGGAGTTGCAGGACCGTTACCGGTGCTTCTATTTCATCGCCGACTGGCATGCCCTGACTACCGATTACGCAGATCCGTCGCGGATCGGGGGCCATTCACTCGAGATGCTCGCCGATCTCCTGGCGTCGGGCCTGGATCCTGACCGCTCTGTGATTTTTGTCCAATCCATGGTGCCCGAGCACGCAGAGCTCCACCTCTTGCTCTCCATGATTACTCCGTTGGGATGGCTGGAGAGAGTACCGACCTACAAAGAGCAGATTCGCGAATTGTCGAACAAGGATCTCTCCACCCACGGTTTTCTCGGCTATCCGGTCCTTCAGACCGCGGACATACTGCTGTATCGGGCTCATTTCGTACCCGTCGGCGAGGACCAGGCGAGCCACCTCGAGCTGAGTAGAGAGATCGGTCGCCGATTCAACAGCTACTTCGGTGAGATCTTTCCGGAGCCCAAGGCCCTGTTCACGCCGACCCCGAAGGTCCCGGGACTCGATGGACGCAAGATGTCGAAATCCTATGGCAACACCATCCTTCTGTCCGACAGTCCGGAAGAGGTCGATGCCAAGTGCAATCAGATGTTCACGGACCCTCAACGCCTTCGGCGAAAGGACGTGGGGCACCCCGAGACCTGCAATCTGTACCAGTTTCACAGACTCTTCTCGTCTCCCGAGCTCCAGGAGAAGGTGGCCAGGGAGTGTCGAAGGGCTCAGATCGGATGCGTCGATGACAAACGGCTCATTGCCGATCAGATCAATTCGTTTCTCGAGCCGATCCGAGCCAAGCGGCAGGAGCTGCTGAAGAGCAGGGACTCCCTGTTGGATATCCTCTATGAGGGCTCCGGTAAAGCTCGAGAGCGGGCTACGGAAACCATGGACCTGGTGCGGACCGCACTGTCGATCAACTATCGAAAGGTCGTTGAGAAAACCCGGTGATGGACATTCCAGCCATCGATAGAACCAGTCTGCCGGAAGCCTGGCAGGTGCAGCTCCCGGTCTTCGAGGGGCCGCTAGACCTGCTACTGCACCTGATCAAGATCAACGAGGTGGAGATCAAAGACATTCCCGTGGTGATGATCTGCGACCAGTTCGACGAATACCTCCACCTGATGGAGGTGTTCGACCTCGACGTCGCGGCAGAGTACATCTACGAGGCGGCAGTCCTCATACACCTCAAATCCAGGATGCTCCTACCGCGACCCTCCGGTGAGGAGGATGGCTCGGAGGAAGATCCTCGCCGAGAGCTCGTGGAGCGTCTACTCGAGTATCAGCGGATCAAGGAAGCGGCCCAGTCTCTGGGCGAGCTGCACTCTCTCAGGGAGGGACTCTGGACTCGTCTGCCGCAGTCGCTCGATCTGGTCGAAGCCGAGGACTCGGTGGAACTGGAAGAGGTGTCGTTGTTCGACCTCCTCGGCGCCCTCAAGGAAGTTCTGGCGCGGTATGACCGTGACCATCCGGACCCGATGCACATTCGTCGCGAGAGCTTCTCGGTGCGTAGCCAGTTCGAGCGCTTGATGTCGCTTCTCGATCGAGATCGCCCGCACGACCTGCTCGCCGATCTGCGAGGCCGCAGCTGTCGTGCCGAAGCCGTAGCGACGTTCCTGGCGATCCTGGAGCTGGCACGGCTGAATCTGGTTCGACTGCACAGAACCGAGCAGGGAGAAATCTTGCTCTATCGCACCCCGAAAGAGGTCCAGGCTCACGAGTTGGAGGCGATTCAGGGATGACGGAACGCTCGGAGATCGAAGCGGCGCTGGAGGCTGTTCTCTTTGTTGCAGCCGAACCGGTGGATCGTTCGAAGCTTCTGGAGATCTTCGGAAGCCAGGAACAGGACGAGGTTGCGGCCGCGTTGGATCGGGTCGTCGATCGATATCGCGGTGGACCTGGTGCCGGAATTCAGATCGAGGAGGTCGCGGGTGGGCTGAGACTGGTGACCCGACCTGATCTGCACGGCTACTTGCGAAAGTTCTTCGAGGTCTCCGGCAGGACGCGTCTTTCCATGGCGGCTCTGGAGACGCTGGCGATCGTGGCCTACCGCCAACCGATCACAGGCCCCGAGATCCAAGAGTCCAGGGGAGTCAGCCCGGCGGGTGTCTTGAAGACTCTTCTGGAGAAGCGGCTGGTTCGTATCGCCGGTCGCAAGAAGGTAGTCGGCAAGCCGTTTCTCTACCGAACCACCCGGGAGTTCCTGATGCACTTCGGGCTCGAGTCTCTGGAGGACCTTCCTCCCCTGGAGGAGTTCGAGGAGATCTTCGGTTCGGATGGGGCCGATCCAGGGGGACAGCCGGTCGAACAGCGGCAGGCTGTCGTCGACGAACCCGGCGGAGAGGCCGAACCGATCGAGCCCGGCGAATCGTGAGCCAGGAACGTTTACAGCGTATTCTCTCTCGCGCCGGCATCGCTTCCCGCCGCAAGGCCGAGGATTGGATCCGCGAGGGGCGAGTCACCGTCAACGGTAGGGTCGCAGAGGTCGGTGAGAAGGCCGACCCGCTGAGTGACGCCATCAAGGTGGACGGACGTCGCCTCAAACCACCCAGGGGGAACGCGCACTTCCTGTTGTACAAACCCAGAGGCTACATGTCCACACGGGCCGATCCCCAGGGGCGTCCAACGGTCTTCGATCTCCTGCCTCCAAGGCTTCGAAAGTCCCTGGTGATCGCAGGCCGGCTCGACTTCAACAGCGAAGGGTTGATAATCCTGACAGATGACGGAGATTTGGCTCATCGTCTCGCACATCCCAGTTTCGGTTGCTCGAAGACCTACCATGTGAAGGTGAAGGGCGTGCCCAGCGAGGATGCTGTCACCAAGCTGCGAGCAGGTGTGATCTTGGACGGCAAACGGACCGCACCAGCAAAGATCCGCTTGCTGAAGAGCCCCAGGGGTGGAAAGGGCGAGTCCAACTCATGGTGGGTGGTGGAGCTTCAGGAGGGGCGGAATCGACAGATTCGCGAGATGTTCTTCCGCATCGGCAACCCGGTGCAACGGCTGGTGCGTGCCGGAATCGGTGCTGTCGCGGATCCAGATCTCCCAATCGGATCCTATAGAGAGCTCAGCACCCGGGAAGTCGAGTCACTGAAGAGCGGTCGGCGACCGAAGACCGCTGGACGGGGAAATCGACGCCGGACGAACCGGAGGTCACGTCGATGAAGGGCGAGCCGCTGATCGTGGCCATCGATGGTACTTCCGGGGTGGGCAAGACCACAGTAGCCCGCCGATTGGCGGTGGCGCTGGATGTGCCCTATCTCGAGACTGGGGCGATGTATCGGGCTTTGGGCCTCAAGGTCGATCAACTGGGTGTCGATCCCGTGAATCAGTCGAAGGTAGAGGAGTTGGCTGCCGATCTGGATCTCGAGCTGCGCCGTGAAGAAAACGGCACCGTCGAGGTGCTCCTGGACGGCAGGCATCTGGGGGATCGAGCACGGCAGCCGCGGATCTCGGAGATCACTTCAGCTATTTCGGCGTATCCGAGGGTCCGCCGGATCATGGTGGAACACCAGCGCTCATTCGCCGAGTCGAGAGGGGCTGTGGTGGAGGGGCGTGACATCGGCACCAAGGTCTTCCCCCACACGCCCTACAAATTCTTCTTGCAGGCGCCGTTGGAAACGAGAGTTCGTCGCCGCTTCAAGCAACTCCAGGAGTCCGGCCAGTCGAATCTGAGCGCAGACGAGCTGATGCGCGAGGTAGGCCAGCGGGACGAGCGGGATTCCACCAGGGCCGAATCACCCCTGACCCTGGATAGCAGCTACCGGGTGGTAGACACCGGCTCTCGGTCGATTGAGGAAGTGGTCCAGGTAATCCTGGAAGAGATCCAGCAGCGGCTCATGAAGAGTCCGGCCTAGTGGACTGAAACGTTCAAACGCATAGTGCCTGAGCGGCCCTCGGACGGACTCCTATTTCAACTCGAGTGTTTGATTCTCAACCTGCCTCGGGCTTGTGGTTGCTGATGAAGCGGCCCCAATGGCGGGAGCCGAGCTTCCTGATGGTGGCGATCCGTTCCTCGGCCATGCGATCCGCAGCGACGTAGGTCGGTACCTTTTCTTCCTTGGAGATCTGGAAGACCCGCATCAGGTTCAGGTAGATGCCGCGGGTCATGCGCAACGCTCTCTCCTGGTTGTATTCGCCCGTCAGTTCGTTGTAGACATTGATCAGTCCACCGGCGTTGATGACGAAATCAGGGGCATAGAGGATGTCTTGCTCGTGAAGCGCGACGCCGTCGACTTCTTCGTTGTGTAGCTGGTTGTTGGCGCCGCCAGCCACGATGCTGCAGCGCAGCTTGGGGATGGACTCCTGGTTGAGGCCGGCCCCGAGCGCGCAGGGTGCCAGTACATCGCAGTCCACTTCCATGATCTCTTGCGGTGAAACGACTTCGATCCCCAGATCACTCTCGGCCCTGGCCGTCCTTTCCGGGTCGATGTCGGCTCCGATGACCTTGGCGCCTTCATCCGTGAGGTACTTGGCCAGGTAGTAGCCGACGTTTCCGACTCCCTGAACGGCTACGGTCATACCCTTGAGAGAGGGCTCGTCATTCTTCCAGTTGGCGGCAGCCTTGATTCCCTGCAGCACACCGTAGGCGGTCACCGGCGATGGATCGCCACTGCCACCGTGGGCCGGAGAAACACCTGTAACCCAGCGGGTCTCGGAAAGGATGACCTCCATGTCCTCCATGTCAGTACCCACATCCTCCGCGGTGATGTAGAGACCGTTCAGGGACTCGACGTAGCGACCGAAGCAGCGGAAGAGCGCCTCGCTCTTGTCGGACTTCGGGTCGCCGATGATGACCGCCTTGCCGCCGCCGAGGTGAAGACCCGCTGCAGCCGCCTTGTAGGTCATACCCCGGGATAGGCGGAGAACATCGGTGAGGGCCTCTTCGAAGTCCTTGAAGGGCCACATCCTGAGGCCTCCGAGGCCCGGGCCGAGGGTGGTGGAATGGACGGCGATAATGGCCTTCAGTCCTACTTCGGGATTCGAGCACAGAAGTACGCGCTCGTGTCCCATGTCCTCGAGTCGTTCGAAAAGCTCCATGTGCCAGATCTCCTGATCAGGTCAGAGTGTGAACGGTTCGGTTGCCCGTCAGGCTCGCTTCTGCGGCGGTTCCCGAACAAGGACCCATTCGTTGGGGCCTCGAGTTTTCTGGTGTGTCCTCAGTTCGGAGCTGCCGAAACTGGCCCGAGCGGACGACCGGTTGGAATGACAGGCCGTACCCGCCTGGGTACGTCGAATCCCATACAGTCTACTCGAACTTGCCGTGACCCACCAAATATCCTGATGACGCCCGAAGAGGGATCTGGTACGGCTAGAATGACGGGTCGTGCAGTCTGAGAGTACAGCCGACCTGCTTCGGAGCTGGGCTCTGGAAGTGGGATTCGATCGAGCCGGTATTGCCAGGTTGGAGCCTTCATCCCAACGACAGGCGGTCCTGCGCTGGTTGGATGAGGGCAACCACGCGGCAATGGCCTATATGAACCGGCGCACCGGGCTGCGTGTCGACCCGAGAGAGATCTTTCCAGGTGCTCGTAGCGCGGTCTGCGTGGCGCTTCAGTACAGCCCGCTCAGCGGTGAGCGAACGGTCGATGGGGACTTATGGCCATGTGTAGCTCGCTATGCTCGAGGAGTCGACTACCACGATCTGATGAAGGGCCGGCTGGATCGGCTCGCGGAGAGAGTCCGTGACGTCTTTCCTGAGTGCTCGACGAGAGCCTATGTCGATACCGGACCGGTGCTGGAGCGCGAGCTCGCAACCCGCGCCGGCCTGGGGGCCTTCGGAAAGAACACCATGCTGTTGAACGAAGAGTCCGGCTCATGGCTTCTACTGGGTGAGCTCTTCTTGAGCCTGGAACTGGATCCGGATGTCGCCATCGCTGACCTCTGCGGCAGCTGCACGCAGTGCCTGGAGGCATGTCCAACCGGTGCGTTGCCGGAGCCGTACCGGTTGGATGCCAATCGGTGCATCAGCTACTGGACAATCGAGCATCGAGGAGCGTTTCCTCAGGAGATACGCCATCAGATGGGCGGCTGGGTCTTCGGCTGCGATCTGTGCCAGGAGGCCTGCCCCTGGAATGGCACCGCCATCGAGGTCCATCATCCGGAAATGCACCTGCCTTCGAAGAGGGCAGAGCTGGATCTGGCCGGTTTGCTACGAATCGACCGGCAACAATATATCGAGCGGTTTCGAGGCAGCCCAATGAAGCGGGCCAAACAGGAAGGCCTGCAGAGAAACGCGGCTGTGGCGATGGGAAACTCGGGGAACCGCCGATATGTACCCGCCCTTCTGGAGGCCCTACAAGAGGGTAGCGAGCTGGTACGCCTTCACGTTGCATGGGCTCTAGGACAGATTGGTGGAGATGAGGCTCGCGCTGGTCTGGAGGCTCGACAGGGGGCCGAATCCGAGTCCGACGTTCGTCGGGAGATCGAGGCGGCGCTCTCGCAGCTCGAGAATCGAGATGAGCACAGCGCGGAAAGTGGCTAGAGTCTCTGGGTTGACAGCCCAAAGGGACCTCCCTATACTCTGAAACTTCGAGTTCTAAACGACTTAACGGAGCTCGAATTTCCCGTCATAGGGAAAGACAGGCCCTCGGCCTGATCCCATTGTCAAGGAGGAATGTGTCTTATGGAGTCCATGGACGAGAACGACCGTCAGGAGACTGACAGTACGTCCGACACGATCGAGGAGAAGGAGGAATTTGGATTCGAGGAGATGGTATCTCTCTACGATGAGAGCATGCGCCATCTCAGCGAGGGACAGATCGTCACAGGGCGGGTCATTGCGCTCACCCAGAACCATGTGGTGGTCGATGTGGGCTACAAATCAGAGGGCTTGGTTCCCATCGCAGAATTCGTCGACTTCGAAGGCAAGGTGTCGGTCGAGGTCGGCGATGAGGTCGAAGTGCTTCTCGAGCGCACAGAGGATGCGGAAGGACATGTGCTGCTCTCCAAGCAGAAGGCCGAAAGGATGAAGGTCTGGGCGGATATCGAGAAGAGCTACAAAGCGGGAGACATCATCCGTGGCCGGGTGATCGACCGTATCAAAGGCGGTCTGGCGATCGATGTTGGCATCCGAGCCTTTCTGCCAGGATCCCTGGTCGACATCAAACCGGTCAAGAACCTGGAGTCGCTCCGAGGTGAGGAGCTGGAGTTCAAGGTCATCAGCATGGACCGCCGACGCAACAATGTGGTGCTTTCTCGCAAGGCCGTGCTCGAAAAGGAATTTGCCGCCAAGAAGGCCGAGACCCTGACCAAGCTCGAAGAGGGCGTGATTCTCGACGGTGTGGTCAAGAACATCACCGACTACGGAGTGTTCGTCGACCTGGGTGGCATCGATGGCCTCCTGCACATTACTGATATTTCCTGGGGCCGGGTCAACCACCCTTCGGAGCACTTTGCGATTGGCGACGATGCCGAGGTCGTGGTGCTGAAGTTCGACCCTGAAACGGAGAGGGTCTCCTTGGGCTACAAACAGAGATCCGAGGATCCCTGGTCGCTGGTGGACAAGAAATATCCGCTTGGCTCCAAAGTTCGAGGCAAGGTAGTCAGCCTTGTGGACTATGGTGCCTTCGTCGAGCTCGAGGAGGGAGTCGAGGGCCTGATCCATGTCAGCGAGATGTCGTGGACCAAGAAAGTGGTGAACCCATCCAAGATCCTGGAAGCGGGAGACGAGATCGAGGCCATCGTCTCCGAGCTGGATCTGGCGCAGCGGCGGATCAGCTTGTCGTTGCGGCAAGCCGAGAGAAATCCGTGGGAAGAGCTGGCGATCTCCCAGCCGACGGGCAGCGTCATCGAAGGCAAAGTACGGAACCTGACAGAGTTCGGAGCTTTCGTACAGATCACGGATGAAATCGACGGCCTGATCCACGTTTCGGACATGAGCTGGACGAAACGGATCAAACATCCCGGCGACGTGTTGACCAAGGGCGACGATGTTCGGGCGCGGATTACGAACATCGATGTCGAGAATCAAAGGGTGTCTCTGTCCATCAAGGAATTCCTGCCGAACGAATGGGACAGTTTCGTGGAGGAGAACACAGTCGGTGACACCGTTACGGGCAGAGTGGTCAATGTGACCGACTTCGGATTATTCGTAGATATCTATGATGGCCTGGAAGGCTTGGCTCATGTGAGTGAGATCGAGAGCGGCGCGAGCTCGCTCGAAGATCAGTATTCGGTCGGTGAATGGGTCAGCGCCAGGATCTTGCGCATCGAGGAGGACGACAAGAAGGTCGGGCTGACGATGCGCGGTGTTCCCCAGCCTACAGCCGAAGAAATTTCCGAACTGGAGAGGGCTGATGCCGAGGCCGAATCCGAGGAACCCGCAGCCCAGGAGAAGCCTGGCGATGCTGAGGCCGAGGATGTCGAAGAGACTTCGGAGGAAGAAGTCGAGGTAGAGGCCGAGGCGGAGGCCGTTGAGGAGGCGCCGCCGGCTGAGGGGGAAGCGGAGTCGACGGCAGACGTAGCCGATGCTGCCGAGACAGCCGAGGATGAGGTGGCGGGCGAATCAATAGAGGAGCCCGAGGCTGAAACGGCCGTCGAGATCGAGTCCGCAAAGGAAGGCGAGAAGACCGATCAGGAGGTTGCCGCCGACGAGGACAGCGTCGAGGCTGCTGAGGAGGCGCCGCCGGCTGAGGGGGAAGCGGCGTCGACGGCAGACGTAGCCGATGCTGCCGAGACAGCCGAGGATGAGGTGGCGGGCGAATCAATAGAGGAGCCCGAGGCTGAAACGGCCGTCGAGATCGAGCCCGCAAAGGAAGGCGAGAAGACCGATCAGGAGGTTGCCGCCGACGAGGACAGCGTTGAGGTGGCCGATACCTCCCCGGAGAAGGTAGAGGCAGTTACGTCAGAGGAGGATTCGGAGGCAAAGGAGAGTGAAAGCGCTTCTGGCGAAGAATCCGCCGAGGACAAGGTCAAGGAGGTTGTAGACTAAGCTCTGAATCAGGGTGGGCTGGCCGTCGTGCAGGAGCCCAGACAAGGCCGACCCACCAGTCGAGAGCTAGACAAGAGCGAGACGTGCAAGTGGCGGGTGGAATGACGAAAGCGGAGTTGGTGGAGCAGGTCGCGGAGACCACGCAGCTCACCAAGAAGCACGCCGAGCTCATCGTCAACACGGTCTTCGAGAGCATCGTCGAATCGCTCAAGGATGGTGAGAAGATCGAACTGCGGGGATTTGGCAGCTTCCGCATTCGTCAACGGGGATCGCGAATCGGCCGGAACCCCAAGACCGGTGCCCGCGTCGAAGTCCCCCCGAAGCGAATCCCCTATTTCAAGCCAGGCAAAGAGCTGAAGGAACTGCTGAACAGCGACTCCTGAGCGAGGTGATCGGCAGGACCCATGCAGACGTTGCTAACTCCGTGGAGGTTCGCGTACATTTCTGAATCTGTCTCAGAGCCGAAAGACTGTTTCTTCTGTGCTGCCGCCGAGAAGCCAGACGATCCGGAGCGACTTGTGGTGGCGGTTGCGGCCCACCACCTGGTGATGCTCAACCGCTATCCCTATACCAGTGGCCATTTGATGGTTGCGCCTCTGCGTCACCTGGCCAGCCCCGAAGAATCGGCAGCAGCAGCAGTAGCCGAGTTCTGGCCCCTGGTTTTGAAATGCCAGAGAGTCCTTCAGCGGGCTTATGCTCCGGATGGATTCAACATGGGAATCAATCTCGGCCGAGCAGGGGGTGCCGGGGTCCCCGATCACTTCCACTTCCATATCGTGCCCCGCTGGAAGGGCGACACGAACTTCATGAGCGTTGTGGGGGAGACGAGGTTGGCCCCGCAGGAGCCGGGACAGATCCGGGCACGTTTGCTACCTCTATTCGAAGAAGAGGAGATCTGAGTGACGGACAGCGAATCGGCAGCCGGCTCTCCGGCCTCGGGTGAGATGGTGCTTTCGAAGCTCTTCAGCACCCTGGTGGTTGCCTGGCTGGTTCCAGGTGCTGGACACTTCCTCCTGGGTAGGCGCGGCAGGGGTGCGATCTTTCTTCTGCTGGTGCTCTCCGCCGTCCTGACCGGGTACCTGCTGAGTGGAAACCTCTATCGGATTCTGGCCGATCAGCCCTTGACGATTCTGGCGACCCTGGGATCGATGGGAATGGGAGCGCCCTACTTCCTTCTTCGATATTTCCTTGGCTATCAGGGCGATCTCACCTCTGTGGGCTTTGAATATGGCACGGCTTTTCTCCTCACCGCGGGACTGATGAACCTCCTGCTGGTGATGGATGTTTGGGATATTGCTCGCGGGCGAAAGGACTAGCGGCATGCCGATCAGCCACTTCTTCCTCATGACGCTATATTCGGTGATCGTGAGCCTGTTCTTCGCGATCCTGTGGCGACGAAACCGGCGCGAACAGGTGAAGCTCCTGCTGCAGATGTTCCTCGGCCTGGTCGGCGGCGCGCTGCTCGTCGCCTGGATCATGTACCCGTTCCCATCCGGTCCCCCGACGCCGTTCCCCTGATCGGTGGCCCGTTCTCATCCAAGGGCCAGTTCGAACAACCGATGAATTTCCTCTCCCTCCTGATCGTCGCTGGCGAAGCTTCCGGTGACATGCACTCCGCGCGGTTACTCAGCGAGATCCAGAGGCTGTTGCCAGAGGTCCGTGCTTTTGGCATGGGTGGTGCCGAGTTGAGGGCTGCGGGGCTGGAGGTCGTGGCCGACAGTGAGGAGATCTCGGTCGTCGGTATCAGTGAGGCTCTGAAGGTACTGCCGCGGGCGCGTGAGATCTTCCGCACCCTTCTCATGGAAGTGGAGAGGCGTGATTCGGGAGCCGCAGTGCTGGTGGATTCTCCGGACTTCAATCTGCGCTTGGCCAAGGCGCTGAAGAGACGTGGAAGAAAGGTCGTCTACTACATCAGCCCTCAGGGCTGGGCCGGGCGCAGGGGAAGGGTGCGACTCATAGCGAAGGTGGGAGACAAGATGCTCGTGGTCTTGCCTTTCGAGGTCGAGTTCTACCGGCAGCACGGGATCGACGCCGTGCATGTAGGACATCCCCTGGTGGACGAAGTCCCGAGGTTGGATCATGTCTGGGACCGTTTGCCGGATTCGGCCGGCCCCTTCAACATTGCCCTGTTGCCTGGATCCCGTAAGAGCGAGGTCGAATCCATCCTGCCGACCCTTCTGGAGGCGGCGCGAGAGTTGCGTCGACATCTGGAGGTACGCTTGAAGTTGATCAAGGCCAGTAGCCTCGATCGGGCGTATCTGGAGACATTCATCGAGTCCAGTGGCTTGGACGTGGAAATCGTCGAGAACGACCGGTTTCCAGCCCTCGCCGATTCTCACCTCGCCCTCTGCGCATCCGGTACCGCAACTCTCGAAGTGGGCATGATCGGAACTCCCATGATCGTGGTCTACCGGGTTCGTCCATGGACCTATCTCCTCGGTCGACTTCTGGTTCGCCTGCCCAACGTCAGCCTGGTCAACCTGGTGCTGGGGAAGCGAGTGGTCGAAGAGCTCATCCAGGGCAGCGCGCGACCGGCCAGGATCAGTGACGAAGCCGTACGTCTTCTGACCAATCAGGATAGGATTCGACGGATGAGGTCCTCCCTCGAGCAGTTATGGGTTCGGCTTGGCGAGTCAGGGGCCAGCCGGCGGGCGGCGGCAGAAGTGGTTGGCTTTCTTGGCGACATGGATCGGTGACCCGACTGCAGGAAATGACAGCTTGAAACTCGCAACTTTTCTTTTTGGCTATTTTCGCCACTATGTCGGCTGGGCGGTGCTCGCGGCGGTGGCCGCTCTGCTGTACGGCATCCTGACGGCGGGTATCGTCGCCATGATCGAGCCCATCTTCGGAGAGGTTTTGCTGGCTGGAGACCAGTCTCCCATCGCGTTGGCAGCTACCGAACCCTTGGCGTCAGGTGGGGGGGGCGGTGAAGGGGGGGATGGTGTCGCGAGCTCCCGAGTGCAGCGGTGGGCCGCCAAATTTCAACTCAAGGACCGTCTGGATGACGGTTATGAGAGCCTCAAGAAGAGGTTCGGTGTCAACGAAGCCAACGTTGTCTACTTCCTGCCGTTGCTGGTAGTGGGGATCTTCCTGTCACGAAGTCTGGCCAACTTCGTCAGCGGCTACTCATTCCAGAGAATCGGCCTCGGGATGACCAATGATCTTCGCAATGACCTCTACGAGAGAATCCTGACACAATCGAGCCGTTTCCACGCAGCGCATCCATCGGGTGAGCTGATCAGCCGGGTCGTGAATGATGTCGGTGTCATGCAGACTGCCGTGTCCTACCGGATCGTGGATCTCGTGCAACAGACCTTGACGCTCCTGTTCCTGGTCTCGCTGCTCCTGTCGACCCATTTCCAGCTCGCCGTGACCTGCTTGGTGCTGACGCCCATATTCTTGTTCCCCATCGTCAGATTCGGCTCTGGAATGCGCCGCAGCAGCCATCGGATTCAGGAACGGATGGCGGATCTGGCCAATCTGGTCGGAGAGGGGGTGCGGGGACACAGGGTAGTCAAGGCCTTCGGCATGGAGGAGTTCGAGATCGACAAGTTCCGAGAGGCCACAAAACGCCACCTGAGAGTCAATCTCTGGGCTCAGACGCTGTCGACTCTCTCCAGTCCGGTCGTCGAGTCCATGGGGGTGATCGGAGTGGCCGTTCTGCTGATGTACGCAGGACTCCAGATCAGGGCAGGGAGCCTCTCGGCGCCTCTCTTCGTCGCCTTCCTCATCAATCTGTTCTGGATGTACGAGCCGATCCGAAAGCTGAACAAGGTCAACCTCATGTTGCAGCAGTCTCTGGCGGCAGCGCATCGTGTGAAGGATGTCATGCAGGTCCCGAACGAGATTCAGGAAGCACCCGACGCCGGAACGTTGGCAACAGTGAACGAGGCCGTCAGCTTCGAGAACGTCTCGTTCGCCTACGAAAGGCAGCCGGTCCTTCGGGATGTCAGCCTGCGCCTCGGCAAGGGTGAGGTCGTGGCGTTGGTTGGACCTTCCGGGGCAGGCAAGTCGACCCTGGTCAACCTGTTGCCGCGATTCTTCGATCCCAACTCCGGAATCATCGAGATCGATGGCCACGACATTCAAAAGCTGACCCTGAAGAGCCTGCGCTCCCTGATCGGTCTGGTAACGCAGGAGACGGTTCTCTTCGATGACTCGATTCGAGCCAACATCGCCTACGGCAGAAGCGACCTACCGCTCGAGCAGATCCGTGAAGCGGCGGCGGCGGCCTACGCGGACGACTTCATCATGGAGACTCCATCCGAATATGACACCAGTGTCGGCGAGTCGGGGGTGCATCTGTCAGGGGGGCAAAGGCAGCGACTGGCCATCGCCAGAGCGCTGTTGAAGAACGCCCCGATTCTCATTTTGGACGAGGCGACTTCTCAACTCGACTCCGAGTCGGAGGCGCTGGTGCAAAAGGCGCTCTCGAACCTGATGGCCGGTCGCACGACCCTGGTCATAGCGCATCGCCTGTCGACGGTGATGACAGCCGATCGAATCATCGTCATGGATCGTGGGCGGATCGTAGAGGAGGGCGACCATGAACACCTGCTGGCGATCGGGGGACTCTACCGGCGCCTCTACGACCTGCAATTTCAGGGCTGAGGATCGAGATCGTGCGAAGCATGACGGGTTTCGGTAGGGCCTCTGGGGAGAACCAGCGGCTGCGGCTGGAAGTGGCCATCCGAACCGTGAACCACCGTCATCTCGACGTCATGTTGAAGGTGCCAGAGGAGCTCCGGGAGCATGAGAGTCGAGTTCGAAGACTGGCCGCGGAGAACCTGAGGAGGGGAAGGGCAGAAATCCGCGTCGATGTCCTGTATCTGAATCGCGAAGAGCCCCTGTTCAAGGTGGAGGAAAGCGCCGTCAGGGCGCTGCGCTCGATGATCGACGACCTGGCGGCCAAGGGGTTGATCACCTCCGAGGTGAGCTTCGCGGACCTCTTGAAGGTGCCCGGTGCAGTGCGATCTCTGCCGAGCACGACGGAGTTTGGAACTCAGGAGGTCGATCTTCTGGTCCAGACTGTTCAGAAAGCCCTGGAGGGGGTCGTCGTGGCTCGACAGACCGAGGGCAAGAATCTCAGGGCGGCCCTGAAGAGGTTGGGCGAAGAGCTGAGCGTGGTCGTTACATCAGTGGAGACGGAATGGCAGGACGCGACCGTCGACCTGCCAGAGAGAGTGCGTGCCAGAATCGACCAGGTGCTCCAGGGCAATATGGCTCTCGACGAGACCCGGTTGGCTCAGGAGGTGGCTATTCTGGCGGATCGTGGTGATGTGCGGGAGGAGTTGGATCGCCTGCGGTCGCACCTGGAGCATTTCGGTGAGATGCTGGATGTCGTCGGGCAAGCGGTAGGCAAACGACTGGATTTCATCGCTCAGGAGATCTTGCGGGAGCTGTCCACGCTGGCGGCGAAATTCCGCGACCCGGAGGCCGTACGGCGGGTCATCGACGGTAAGTTGGTGTGCGAGCAGATCCGTGAGCAGGTACAAAACATCGAGTAGAAGTTTGCCGCTACGGAAGGAAAGGGCTTACGAACCGTCATGCGAAGAGGCGAGCTGTTTCTGGTGACCGCGCCGTCAGGGACAGGCAAGGACACACTGATCGATGGAGTGCTGAAGGGTGAAGCTGCCAGGAACGGTGCCCTCTGGCACTCGATCAGCCACACCACTCGCAAGCCGCGAAGCGAAGAGGTGGATGGCGAGCATTATTACTTCGTGGATCGGAGCGCCTTCGAGAAGATGGTGTCGAACGGTGAGTTCCTCGAGTGGGCCGAGTACAACGACAACTACTACGGGACTTCGCAGCGAGAGGTCCCGCCGAGACTCGAGAAGGGAATCGACGTCATCTTGGACATCGAGGTCCAGGGAGCGCAGCAGATTCTCGAGAAGATCCCAGAGTCCCATGGAATCCTGGTGCTGCCCCCGAGTTACGAGGTGTTGCGTGAGCGGCTGCATCGACGCGGCCAGGACACCGGCGCCCAGATTGCCGAACGTCTGGCGCTATCTCTTTGGGAACTCGAACGTTATGAGCTTTTCGGGTATGTTATTATCAACGATGACTTGGAACTCGCCGTACTAGCCCTGACGGCGATCATTCTGGAAAAGCGACTTCGGCGAGACCAGCAGAACCATCGGATCGAGACTATCCTCCAGGGTTTTCGCTCCGCGACTCGGGGCGAATAGTCTCTTTGTACGCCGTCGTCAGTTCAGCAGTAAAGTTCGAGGAGAGCTCTGATCATGGATCGAATGCCCGAGAAAATCGATAGCAAGTTCCGTTTCGTGCTGCTGGCGTCTGAACGTGCTGAGCAGATGCTGCGTGGTGCCAAGCCGAAACTGGAAATACCAGGCAAGAAGGCTACCCGGATCGCGATGCACGAGATCGCCAACGATCTGGTGAAGTGGGACTTCGGCCCTGCGCCCGAGCTAGTGGTGGAAGAAGAGGAGCCAGCTGCGCCCGAGCCAGCTGAAGAGACCGAGTAGTATTTCTGTCCGAAAAGGCCATCAGTGGCGACCATCCAGTGCACTGGGCGGGTTACGGTTGACAGGTGGCTGTCGCCGAAAAGAGGACTTGGGAGCCCGTGAAAGTTCTCCTTGGAGTCAGCGGGGGAATCGCCGCATTCAAGGCCCCCGAAATCGTCCGTAGCCTGCGGCGCAAGGGGCACGCGGTTCGCTGCTCGATGACTCGCAGCGCCGGCGCCTTCGTCACACCCCTGACCTTGGAAGTGCTGAGCCAGTATCCGGTCTACCGGGAAGAGTATCTTCAGCCCGACAACAACGGCGACGAGCTCCATATCAGTGCGGCGCGATGGGCCGACGTGTTCTGTGTGGCTCCGGCGACATGCAACACCCTCGCTCGGCTGGCTCTCGGCCTGGCGGATGATTTCCTGGCCACGACGGCTCTGGCCTTCACCGGGGATCTGCTCGTCGCACCCGCCATGACGAGTGAGATGTGGGAAAAGGAGGCGGTGCAGGCCCATGTGACAACCCTTCTGGCTCGGGGTGTGACGCTGATTGGGCCTGTCGTCGGCCCGTTGGCCACCGGGGAAACGGCGATGGGGCGAATGGCCGATCCCGACGAGATCGTGACCGCAATCGAGGCGACCGCGAAGGGTGGTGATCTGGAGGGCAGGACCGTGCTGATTACAGCCGGCCCAACTCACGAGCCGCTCGATCCGGTCCGCTTCCTCTCGAACCGGTCCAGTGGCAAGATGGGCTTCAGCCTGGCGGTCGAGGCAGCGAGTCGTGGGGCCAGAACCCTGCTGGTGTCTGGCCCGGTGTCTCTTCCGACTCCCAGGGGAGTCGAGCGGTTCGACGTCACCACCGCAGCCGAAATGGCCGATGTCGTCGATCGACTGGCCCAGGAGGCTGAGGTCGTGATCATGGCGGCGGCGGTGGCCGACTTCACGCCTCGATCCACCTCTGAGACCAAGCTGAAGAAGGGCGCCGGTCCACCTCGGATGTCGCTGGTGGCGACTCCAGATATTCTGACGCGCCTCCAGGAGATCGCGCCGAACACCTTGCGAGTGGGCTTCGCCGCCGAGACCGGGAATCTCGAAAGCGAAGCCAGGCGAAAGCTGGTGGACAAGCGAGCACACCTGATCGTCGCCAACGACGTATCGCGGAGCGACATCGGCTTTGGGTCCGAGAACAACGAGGTCACGGTCTTTCGTGCCGGCAAACCGCCTTTGACCATTCCCCTCCAGGCCAAGAGATTGGTTGCGGCTCGGTTGCTCGACCTGATCAGGCAGGAGCTCGACGGGGGTGAACCAGGGATGGATACCGCTGGTGGATGACCTTCTCGAGTATCTGCAGGAGATCGGATTCGAGGAGCTCTACCTTCCGCAGGGAACATCCCTGGCAGGGGCATCTCGGCCGCAGGAGCAAGCGAGCCTCGAGGTCCACAGCGAGAATGCTGAAGACCGGAAGAGTCGCCTGGCTGAGCTCGCCAGAGAGTCCCAGACCTGCAGCCTCTGCAATCTCAGCCAGCGGCGCCAGAAGGTGGTGTTCGGGTCAGGAGATCCAGACGCCGACCTGATGTTCATTGGCGAAGGACCTGGAGCGGAAGAGGATCGGCAGGGGCTACCATTTGTCGGCCGGGCTGGGGAGCTGCTGACCAAGATCATCCAGGCAATCGGCTTCGAGCGCGAGACGGTCTATATCGCCAACATCGTCAAGTGCCGACCGCCCGGAAACCGGGATCCACAGCCCGAAGAGGTGGCGTCATGCCGGCGATACCTCGAGCAACAGATCGATCTGATAGAGCCCAAGGTCATCGTTCTCCTGGGCCGGGTAGCGGCCCAGACCCTCCTGGGGAACGACCTCACATTGGGGCGGATGAGAGGCGAGTGGTATCGGGTTCGTGGCGTCGAGACGCGAGTTACCTACCACCCGGCTGCGCTCTTGCGAAATGCATCGTTGAAACGACCCACCTGGGAGGACATGCAGGTGGTTCGTGACAGACTGGCAGAAGTCACAGGCGGATGAAGGTCATTCATCGGCAATCCGACGGCCGCCTACCTGTTGAAGAGCCATTGCTACAATAGCCAGCCATGACAGTAGAGTCGCTTCCGACCTCACTGGAGGTTGCAGACCAACAGGGTGCCAAGCCCCAGGTGAGCGTCATCGTACCGGTCCTCAACGAGGCCGATACGGTGATGGAGCTTGCGCAGCGAGTCGCAGAGGTCCTGGATCGGCTCGGGCTCCGGTTCGAGATCGTCTTCGTGGATGACGGCTCTGCCGATGAAACGCGACAGCAGGTCAAAGAGGCCCACGAGCTCGACGAGCGGGTCAAGCTCGTCAGCCTGAGACGAAATTTCGGCAAGGCTGCGGCCCTGTGTGCCGGCTTCGACTTCTCGCAAGGAGACATTCTGATCACGATGGACGGTGACCTGCAGGACGATCCGGACGAGATCCCCCGTTTCTTGGAGAAGCTGGAGTCTGAGGACCTGGATCTGGTCTCGGGGTGGAAGCAGCAGAGACAGGATCCGGTCTCGAAGCGCTACCCGTCGCGCCTGTTCAACTGGGTGACGAGAAAGCTCGCTCATGTGGACCTTCATGACTTCAACTGCGGTTACAAGGCCTATCGGCGGGAGGTAGTGGACGAGATCGCACTGTACGGGGAGCTCCATCGCTACATTCCTGTCCTGGCCAGCCGTCGTGGGTTCACTCTGGGTGAGCTGTCTGTTGTCCATCATCCCAGGAAGCACGGAACCAGCAAGTACGGCTGGGATCGTTACTACAAAGGGCTGTTGGACCTGATCACGGTTCTGTTCATCACCAAGTACACGCGCCGGCCGCTGCACCTGTTCGGAATGATCGGCCTGAGCTCGCTTGTCGTTGGTCTCGGTATCAATCTCTACCTGGCGGTTCTCTGGTTGTCGGGCCAGACCCTGTCGAACCGTCCGCTTCTGCTGCTGGGAGTGTTGCTGATGCTGCTCGGAATTCAAGTCCTCACGACCGGTCTAATCGGCGAGATGATCACCTTCAAGAACTTCGATCGCACTGACACCTACTCAGTCAAGGAGCGAGTGGAGTAGGGAAGGCCGGCCCTGAATCTTCTCTTTCTGACCCAGACCTATCCTCGCTTCGAAGGCGACACTGCAGGACCCTTCATTCGGGATCTGGCGCGAGCCCTCGTCCAGGGTGGAGATCGAGTGACTGTACTCACACCTCATGCAGAGGGGGTCGCTCCCGGCTGGACCGACGACGGCGTGGAGGTCAGGAGCTTTCGCTATGCTCCAGAGCGTCTGGAGGTGCTCGGATACAGCCGCAGCCTGAGCTCGGACGAGACGGTAAGAGTCGGCGCTGGCGCCGTTGCGCCGCTCTACGCGTTGGCGGCTCGGGCGGCGGTAACCAGAGAGCTCGAGGCTGGATCGTACGACCTGGTACACGCTCATTGGGTGGTGCCCAACGGCGTAGTTTCGGGTCTGACGAGAATCGCGGTCCCGGTTGCGGTGGGATTGCACGGCAGCGATGTCTTTATGGCGGAGAAAGCCATGCTCCGCCCCTGGGTCAGGATGGCGCTGCGAAAGGCCCGCCTGGTTACGGGCTGCTCGCCGGAGCTTGTGGACCGCGTCTGCCAGTTGGGTTTCGATCGCTCATGGGCACAGGTCATCCCGTACGGCGTCGATGTGGATCTCTTCAAGCCGGACCCCGAAAGACGAGAGATCTGGCGCCAGAGGCTCGGCCTCCCGGCAGGTGCAGTCATGGCGCTGGGCGTCGGTCGCATGGTCACCAAGAAGGGGTTTCAGGGATTGCTTCGGTTGCTGCCGGAGCTCCTCGGGAGCAACTCGGCGCTCCATCTCGTGCTGGCCGGTGGTGGAGACCGGCTGGAGGAGTTCCGACAGAGCTCCGCAGGGTGGTCCGATCGAGTTCACTTTCCGGGGCTGGTCCTTCGAGACACACTGCCCGATCTGTATCGGGCGGCCGATCTCTTCGTGCTGCCCGCCGTTCATGACGACAAGGGAAACGTCGATGGGTTGCCGAATGTCATTCTCGAAGGCATGGCCAGCGGGTTGCCGGTTGTGGCTTCGGCGATATCCGGTATCCCCTTGGCCGTGACCGATGGAGAACAGGGCCTGCTCGTAGAGGAACAAAACGCCGAGCAGTTGTTGGCGGCTTTACGTCGTCTTCTCGAGTCACCATCGGAGCGGGCTCGAATGGGTGCTGCTGCCCGCCGGAAGGCCACTGAAGAGCTCACCTGGCAGGTGGTGGCTGGACGGTATCGATCGGCTTACGAGGCGGCCCTGAGCCGAGCTGCTGAGAGCTCGAAGCCCAAGGACCGCTCCATGGAGGAAGCGACGAAGTGAGCTCATCGACGTCAATCGAGCAGTCTGCGGCGGTGACCTGGGCCAGAGATCTGGTTTCGTCGAAGAGTGGGCGGCATTTGAACCTGCGAGCGCAGTCGCCGACGAGCGATGAAGAGGTCCCCTGGCTGGTTACCTACGATCTGGATCCGAAAAAAGGAGCGGTTCTGAAGACTCGGTTGGCTGGTAGGCCCTGGAGTCTCTGGCGATACCGGGAGCTGCTACCGGTAGAGCGCTTCGCCGATCGGATCGACCTGGGGGAAGGTGGAACGCCTCTGATTCGCGTTCGGCATTCGCCTGAAGGAACACAGCTGTGGCTCAAAGAGGAGGCAGGAAATCCTACCGGCTCCTTCAAGGACCGTGGGCTGTCCCTGGCGGTGAATCGGGCGCGCGAATTGGGAGCTCCGGGTGTTCAGCTGCCGAGCGCCGGAAACGCCGCTCTCGCCACTGCCGCCTTTGCCGCTGCCGCCGGCCTTCCCTGCAGGGTGGCCCTGCCGAGCGATACACCGGGTGGGATCGTGGATCGCTGCCGCTTGTTTGGTGCCGACGTGCTGCTCGGCGGAGCGACCCTCGTAGATTCCGCCTTGGAGCTGCAAGCCTTCGAGGATGGCTTTTGGGATCTTTCGACCTTCCGAGAACCGTACAGGGTCGAGGGCAAGAAGACCATGGGTCTCGAAGTGGTCGAGCAGTTCGGCTGGGACCCGCCCGACTGGATCGTGTACCCGACGGGAGGGGGCACTGGAATCGTCGCCATGTACAAGGCGTTTCGGGAGCTCCAGGCGCTGGGCCTCTTGCAGGACCGGCTACCCCGATTGGCGGCGGTCCAGATGGCAGCTTTTGCACCGATCGTGCGGGCCTTCCAGTCAGGAGAGGAACGAGCCGTTCCGTGGGAGGAGCCACGGACGCGGGTGTGGGGCCTTCGAGTCCCCAGATCGCTGGCTGACTCACTGATCCTGGGTGCGCTTCGGGAAACCAGGGGGGCGGCTGTGACCGTAGGCGAGCAGGAGGTCGTGGAGACCCGAGCGCGGTTCGCGAGCCAGGAGGGCCTATGGCTGGGGCCCGAAGGGGCGGCGGCCGTGGTGGGATTCGAGAAGTTGGTCGACGAGGGCCTGATTCAAGCGGGTGAGCGTACGGTCGTATTTCAGACCGGCCACCCGGCGAACTACTTCGAGCAGGGGGTCGAGACCGATCGATCCTGAAAGGGAGATTGCGAAATGGAGATCAAAGACCTGGTACTGCTGGACGGTGTTCGGACTCCGATGGCGGAGTTCGGCCAGTCCTTTGCCGATATCTCGGCCCTCGATCTTGGAGTCCTGGCTGCCAAGGAGACTCTGCGGCGGACCGGAATTGATCCGGAGGCGATCGATCACACCTTCGTTGGCAACGCACTGCAGACTTCGACCGATGCGATCTACGGGGCCCGACACGTGGCTCTCAAGGCGGAGGTGCCGAAGTCGAAGCCGGCGCTGACCGTCAACCGCCTCTGCGGCTCGGGGATCCAGTCGATCATTTCGGGCGCTCATGCCATCCTGCTGGGCGAGGCGAGCACTTGCCTGGTGGGTGGTATGGAGAACATGACGCAGGCTCCGCACTGCATCTGGGGAGCGCGAAAGGGGTTCCGCCTCGGTCAGGGAAAGCTGGAAGACCTGCTCATGGCGTCGCTCTACGATCCCTATTGCGGCTGTTTCATGGCGCAGACCAGCAACAACCTGGCAAAGGACTACGGGATCAGTCGACAGGAGCAGGACGAGTTCGCGCTGCAGAGCCAGGAGCGTGCAGCGGCCGCCTGGGAGAGTGGCCGCCTGGCCGAAGAAGTCATGCCGGTCGAGGTCGGCAGGGGAAGGCGACGAAGAACGGTAGAGCGCGACGAGCATCTGCGTCCCGAGACGACTCTGGAAGAGCTCGCGGCGTTGCCGCCGGTGTTTGGTGAAGAGAGCTCTGTGACCGCGGGGAATGCGTCCGGCATTGTCGATGGAGCTGCCATGATGGTGTTGACCACCAACGAGGGCGTTCAGGGTCGATCCGATCCACCGCTGGGGAGGATTCTCTCCTGGGCGACTGTAGGCGTAGAGCCTTCTCGGATGGGTATCGGTCCGGTCCCTGCTATCGCCCTCGCTCTCGAGCGCGCCGGGCTCTCGATGGGGGATCTGGACCTTTTCGAGATCAACGAGGCCTTCGCTGGACAGATCGTGGCTGTCGTTCGCGAGATGGACCTGGAGACGAGCAAACTGAACGTCAACGGCGGTGCCATCGCCCTGGGTCATCCATTGGGTGCTACCGGAACCCGTCTGGTCCTGACTCTTCTGAAGGAACTGCGGCGCCGGGGCGGCGGGAGAGGAGTGGCTTCGGCCTGCATCGGTGGTGGTCAGGGAATCGCCATGGTCGTCGAGGCTTTCTCATGATCGATCTCGAAGGTTCCAGGGTTCTGGTCACCGGCGGTAGCCGGGGGATCGGAGCGGCCTGTTGCCGTCTCTTTGCCGAGGTGGGTGCAGCTGTGTGCGTGCACTATCGGGCTGAGGAGAACGCAGCGGCTGCAGTTTTGAGCGACCTGGAGGGGCTGACGAGCCAACCCCATTTCAAGGTGGCAGCCGATCTGGGTGAGCCTGCAGGAGTGGACAGCCTGTTCGAAGCTATCGAAGCGACATGGGGCCAGCTCGATTGTCTGGTCAACAACGCCGGAATCTGGATTGAAAATCCGCTGAGAGAGCTGAATCTCCAACTGCTCGAAGAGACCTGGACCCTCAACGAGCGAGGCGTCTTCCTTTGTGCATCTCGGGCGATTCGGCTTTTCGAGAGGTCGAACGACGGAAACATCGTCAACATCAGCTCCACAGCCGGGCAAAGGGGCGAGGCCTTGTACAGCCCCTACGCTGCCAGCAAAGGCGCGGTGATCTCGGCCACGAAGTCGTGGAGCTCGGAGCTGGCACCACAGATTCGCGTCAACGCCGTAGCTCCAGGCTGGGTGGACACGGAGCTCTGTCGCGAGGCGTTCGAAGACGGCGGGCGAGAGGCCATTGAAGAGGCGATTCCCCTCGAGAGGGTGGCATCTCCCGAAGACATTGCCGGGCCGGTGGTCTTCCTGGCCTCTCCACTGGCTCGACACATCACGGGTGAGGTCTTGAACGTCAACGGTGGTAGCGTCTTGGCGGGCTGAAGCAAGAATCCGGCTCCCGATTCCGTCTACTGATCCAAGAAGGGCCGCTCCACGGCCCGAGGACTTCGAAGATTGGAATCTGAGCCAACCGATGGTCGTAGTAGCTTTCTGCGCGAGTTGCCCAGGGATCAGCGGCCGCGCGAGCGCCTCCTCAACAATGGAAGCGCGGCCCTTTCCGACGTGGAATTGGTGGCGGTTGTTCTGCGGACAGGCAAGCCCGGCAAGTCTGTGCTCGAGCTGGCACGGGACCTCTTACGCACCAGCGAAGGTCTGACCGGTCTGCTGGGGGCCGGACCCCTGGTCTTGAAGAGGGCCGGGCTGGGGCCTGCCAAGGCGGCGGGACTTCTGGCTGCGGTGGAGCTCGCCCGGCGCTTCTCGCGGGCACGAATGGCCGATCGCGAGCTGCTCACGGACCCCCAATCCGTAGCCTCGTACCTGGAGCTTCGGTACAGCCTCAAAGGTCAAGAGGTGATGGGCGCTCTCTACCTGGACACTCGAAATCGTCTGATCGGTGAAACAGAGCTGTATCGGGGTACTCTGAGTCGAGCAGCCGTGGAGCCGAGAGCGATCCTCAAGGAGGGTCGCCTGCGTGACGCGGCCGGCATCGTCTTGTTTCATACCCATCCGAGCGGAGACCCCTCGCCCAGCGCTGAAGACCTGGGTTTTACCCGCAGAATGGTGGAGGCCGGGCAGCTCGTGGGTCTGCACCTGGTGGACCATCTGGTGCTGGGAGCCGGGGGTGCGTGGACCTCGTTGCGTCGCCAGGGAATCTGCTAGAGGTGGTCTGGTAAGCTCACTCCGTTTCGAGGAGGGAGCATGAGCATGTCTACGATCACCATCGAGCAGTTCTTCCAATCCGAGCTCAAGGTCGCGACCGTGACCGGGGCCGAGCCGATTCCGAATTCGAACAAGCTTCTGAAGCTGATCGTCGATCTCGGCAGCGAGAGTCGGGTCCTGGTGGCTGGAATCGCCCGCCAGTATTCCACCGAGGAGCTCGTGGGCAGACAGGTAGTGGTGGTCACGAACCTGGAACCCGTCCAGCTGATGGGTGTCGAGTCCCAAGGGATGGTGCTTGCGGCCTCAGTGGAGGGGAAACCGGTGCTATTGCAACCAGGGGAACCGGTGCCGAGCGGTACCCCGGTCAAGTGACGTCGCCAGCGTCAGGTGGTGCGGGTCGGGTCATCGATTCCCATTGCCACTTGCAGAGCCTCACGGTTTCACAACGTCAGGCGGCCCTCGAAGAGGCGAGATCCCGAGGGGTTACCGGGTTTCTGATTCCAGCCCTGCGGTTGGAGGAGGCAGAGGAGATATTGGATCTCTGCCATCATCAGACAGACGTCTGGTGCGCCCTCGGCGTCCACCCTCACGAGGCCTCTTCATGGTCTGGCGGTCACCGAAGTCGATTGTCTGAGCTTCTGGCGGATCCAAAGGTCGTGGCGGTTGGGGAGTGCGGTCTTGACTTCCACTACAACCTGTCTGACAGGCAGTCCCAGATGTTGGCACTGCGCGAGCAATGGGAAGTGGCGTTGGAACACGGTCTTCCTGTTGTGGTACACAACCGCGAGAGCAATGAGGAGATGTGGGAGCTCTTGCAGGAACCAGGCTTCGACGGGCTCGAAGGGGACTTTCACTCATTCGCCGCAGGTCTCGAGTTGGCGACGTACCTGATTGGCAGGGGTTTCTATCTTGGATTCTCGGGCATGGTCACCTTCGAGCGGGCACAGAATGTCCGAGAGGTCCTGCCACACATTCCTCGTGACCGGATTCTCGTCGAAACGGACACTCCCTACCTGGCGCCAGTGCCCTATCGAGGAAAGCCGAACCGGCCAGCCTATGTGATCGAGGTGGCCCGGTGTGTGGCCGGGGAGCTGGAACTGGGATACGAAGACTTCTGCCAGGTGAGCACTCGGAACTTCTACCGACTCTTCCCCAAGGCCGCCTGAGGCCCCCGCGCAGCGACCTGGGTACCTCGGGCGGACTCCTAGACGGGGTTTGGAATGTCTTCGAAGTGTACTTCGATTCCGAACTTCTGGCGGAGGTGCTCCCCGAGGGCCTGAACGCCGAGGCGCTCGGTGGCATAGTGGCCGGCAGCGATGAAGTGGGTAGCGCTCTCTCGCGCGACATTCATGACCCACTCACTGGCCTCACCGGTGACAAAGGCGTCGAGGCCGGCGGAGATGGCGTCATGAAAGGAGCTCTCGGCCCCGCCGCTGATCACTCCGAGGGTGGAGACGGCTTCGGGTCCGGCAGCAAAGCAGAGAGGTTCCTGCGCGAAGACCGCCCGACACCGATCGAGCAGCTCCGGTAACTGGATCGGTCGGGCAAACTCTCCTCTAAATCCCAAACTCGATCCTGCGTGATCCCCGAAGGGCTCGAGATGTCGGAGTTCCAGGCGTCGAGCTGCGACTGCATTGTTGCCGACCTCGGGGTGGCGATCGAGAGGCAGGTGGTAGGCGATCAGATTGAGATCTGCTTCGATGAGCTCGGCCACCCGTCGGCGCTGGAGCCCCGTCAATTGTCTGGGAGTGCCTTCCCAGAAGATGCCGTGGTGAACGAGAACCGCATCCGCCTGTCGCTGACGCGCGCGCTCGAATAGCTCGAGGCAGGCCGATACGCCGGTGACAAGTCTTCGAACGGTCGGAGTCCCTTCGACCTGCAAACCGTTCGGGCAGAAATCGGCGCCCTGGTCCGCCATCAGGAATCTGTCGAGGTAGGAAACCAGGTCGTCGCGATCCACCGTCCCCTTGGATGTTGGCCTGTCGATCGTCAGCTGGGATTCTCCTTGGTGGGCTGCTCGTCGGAGTCCCATGTCACCGGCTCTGAGTCGGCACTGGAACCTTGCTTCCGAATCGAGTCGAGATCGGCATGGCAGGCCATGAAACCGTCGACGATGCCCGGCTCGAAGTGCTTGCCACGGTCGACGACGATGCGCTGAACGGCTTCGGCGTGGGAAACGGCTCGTTTGTAGGGGCGGTCGCTGGTGAGAGTGTCGTAGGAGTCTACCAGAGCGACGATTCTCGCTGCCAGCGGGATCTCTTCACCGGCCAGGCCCTGTGGATAGCCGCATCCATCCCATCGTTCGTGATGACTGTAGGCGATTTCCATGGCCATGACCAGAAAGCCATGGGTTTCGAAACGCTCCAGGACCGAGCGCAACGTGTTGCCGCCGATCGTGGTGTGCGTCTGCATGAGTCGAAACTGCGCGCTGCTCAGAGGGCCGGGCTTACAGAGGATCGAGTCGGGTATGCCGACCTTGCCGATGTCGTGAAGAGGGCTGGACTTTGCCAGGTGGTCGAGATATGCGTCCGTCAGATGGCTCGCGTAGGGGCCGGCCTGAAGCTCTTCCGCCAGCCGACGACTGTAGGCCTCGATTCGGTCCAGATGAAGGCCTGTCGTGCTGTCTCGCGATTCGGCCAGCTTGGCAAGCGTGATCATGGCGATGTCACGGGTCTCGCGAATCTCTTCGGTCTGCTCCAGAATGAGCCGCTCGAGATTCTGTCGATAGCGATCGTTCTCCCGCAGCAGATAATGGCGCTCGAGAGCTCGCGACACGGTATTCGACAGGAGCTCCCATTTGAAAGGCTTCAGGAGATAGTCGTAGGCACCCTCCCGCAGACACTGCCGAACGGTGTCGAGATCCTGGTGGCTCGAGACCATGACGACCTGGACGTTTTCGTCCATCTGCTTGAGGCGATGCAGGAGCTCGACGCCACCGACTCCCGGCATGCGAATGTCCGTCAGTACCAGCGCGGGGTCGGGATAGGTGGCTGCTACTGCAAGAGCCTCTTCTGCAGTGGCGGCGGTATGGCACTGGTGTCCGCCCTCCACCAGGTAGCGGCTGATGAGGTCCCGGATCTGCTCTTCGTCGTCGACGACCAGAATGTAGCCCGGCGCAGAGCCGCTCTCTCGGTCTGGACTCCGTGCTTCGGGAGAAGCGTTCATTCGGAGGTCGACGGTAGCAATAGGCCTAGCCCTCATGAATCATGCGGGCTGGCGCCTCAGCTCCGGCCCCTGCGAGGGCCGCCGGAACCTCCGCCTCCGCCGCGCCGCCGGGGATTGGACCGCGAGTCCCGTTGGCCGCCGCGATCGCGTCGTTCCGGTGGGGGACCTTCGTAGCCCATGCCTTCGTATTTGGAAGGATCGTAATCTGGGGCCTCCATGATGACGGCCTTGCGCGAAAGGCGGACCTTGCCTTGCTCGTCGATGTTGATGACCTTGACCTCGAGGCTGTCACCCTCCTGAACGATATCCGTCACTTCTCGGACTCGATAGGGCGCCAGCTCGCTGATATGGACCAGGCCGTCGGATCCAGGCAGAATCTCAACGAAGGCGCCGTAGCCCTCGACGCGGCGAACGGTTCCCTCGTAGATCTTGCCGATCTCCGGGGTCTCGGTGAGCCGTTCGATGATCTCCCTGGCCCGCTTTGCTGCCACTCCATCCGGCGAGGCGATGACCACGGTGCCGTCGTTCTGGACATCCACTTCGCAGCCGGTCTCTTCAACGATCGAGCGTATGGTCTTTCCTCCGGGACCGATGATGTCGCGGATCTTGTCCGTCGGGACGGACATGGTGTAGAGGCGCGGTGCGAATTCGGAGAGATCCTGCCGAGGAGAGTCGATGGCCTCTTGCATGAGATCAAGAATATGCATCCGACCCGTGTGGGCCTGAGCCAACGCCGCCTGCATGATCTCGCGGGTGACACCCGCGATCTTGATGTCCATCTGCAAGGCGGTGATTCCAGTTCGGGTTCCGGCTACCTTGAAGTCCATGTCGCCATAGTGGTCCTCCTGGCCGGCGATATCGGACAGGACCGCGAAGCCGTCGTCGCTCTTGATGAGGCCCATGGCTACACCGGCGACGGGCGCGAGCATCGGTACGCCGGCATCGAACAGGGCCAGGGAGCCGCCACAAACCGTGGCCATGGAGGACGAGCCGTTCGATTCGAGAATGTCGGAGACCACGCGAATCGTATAGGGGAAGTCGTCTTCGTGAGGCAGCAGGGGAGTCAGGGCCCGCCTCGCCAGGACACCGTGACCGATCTCGCGCCGGCTCGGGCCGCGAAGAAACTTGACCTCGCCGACTGAAAACGGAGGAAAGCTGTAGTGCAAGATGAACTTCTGTCGGCTTTCGCCCTCGTACTCCTCGATGATTTGAGCGTCGCGGCTGGTGCCGAGAGTAGCCGACACCAGTGCCTGGGTCTCACCGCGGGTGAACAGGGCAGAGCCATGGGTCCGGGGTAGCGGGCCGACGTCGATTTCGATATCGCGGATCTGATCCAGGGTCCTGCCGTCGAAGCGCTTTCGGTTGGTGAGGATCTCTTGCCGCAGGATATCTTCCTCCAGCCGTTTGATGACCTGTTTGACCAGGGGTATCCTGTCCTCTTCCTCCCCGGCCAGTGCCTCGAGATAGGGATCGACCAGAGTCGCCACAGCCTCTCGTCTCTCGAACTTTCCAGTTGTGTGCAGGGCTGTGAAAAGGGAGTCATAGAGGTCGGTCTTGACCTGCTCGAACAGCTCGCTGGAGAAGGACTGGGGCGCTTGCCATTCCGGCTTCTGGACACCGACCTTCCGCTGCAGGTCGAGCTGGGCCTGGATGAGCTTCTGGATCTCCTCGTGTCCCTTGAATATGCAGTCGAGAAGGATCTCCTCGGAGAGCTGATTGGCGCCGGCCTCCACCATGACGACGGCTTCCTCGGTTCCGACCACGATGAGATCGAGATCGGAAACATCGCGTAGGCTGTTGGCAGGATTGAACACGACTTCGCCTTCTACGAGTCCGACGCGGACCGCCGCAACCGGAGTGTAGAAAGGGATTGCTGAGACCATCAGAGCCGCCGAAGCTCCGTTGATGGCGAGGATGTCCGGGTCGTTCTCACCGTCAGCCGACAGCACGAGCGATATGACCTGGGTTTCGTGCCTGTAGCCCTCGGGAAAGAGAGGCCGCAATGGGCGGTCTGGCATTCGGCACGTGAGGATCTCTTTCTCGGTGGGACGCCCCTCGCGCTTGAAAAAGCCGCCCGGGATCCGACCACCGGCATAGGTGTACTCGCGGTAGTCGACGGTCAAAGGGAGAAAGTCCCGGGTGCTGGCGGGTTTCAGCATGCAGGCGGTGCTCAGTACGCCGGTGTCGCCACATCGCGTCACACAGGAGCCGTCGGCCTGCCTGGCAAGCTTGCCGGTTTCAAAGGTGATGGTTTCGGCACCGACGGTTACTTCAGATTCATGTTTCATAAGGGTTCCTGTTCGCTTGGTTTGCGCGGGCTCTGCCGGGACTGACTCAGACTGGGATGAGCAGCTAGTCAGGGACGGCCAGTGGATGTGCTGCCATGGAGGTCTCTCCCCGGCAGCACAGGCTCAGGGTTCTCTACTTGCGGATGCCCAGTCGCTCGATTGTGGCGCGGTAGCGCTCGAAGTCCTGCCCCTTCATGTAGTCGAGCAACCGTCTTCGTTGCCCGACGAGTTTGAGCAAGCCTCGCCGGCTGTGGTGATCCTTGGCGTGCGTCTTGAAGTGCTCGGTCAACTCGGTAATCCGATTCGTCAGAAGGGCCACCTGCACCTCCGGAGAACCGGTATCGTTATCGTGCAGGCGTGACTCTTGAATGATCTTTGATTTGACCTCTTTGGTCTGGGACAACTCTGCTTCCTCCTTGCTTCTCTAAAACCTCTACCTCTATCAAACAGTGCATGCTAGCACAGCGCTCTGCGTGCCAACGGTGTCAAGACTACAACTATGTAAAGACGATCCGGGGCTGGACAAGGCCGACTTTGCCGGTGCCGATCCGCTCTGCAACCGTACCCACGGCGATGAGCTGCCCCCGTCGGTCGACGAGCTTCACCCAATCACCCTCTTCACCCTCGAGGTCCCGAAACAACACCGACTGACCATGGACGACTCTCTTGGACTGTTGACTGTCGGTTGCCAGCTCCTGGAAAGGCAAAGGAAGCTGATCGAGGGGTACCCAGCCCTGACGCGGCGCAGCCTCGGCTTCTGCCTCCTCGCTCAGCTTGTCGAGGGAGACGGCCTGGTCGATGTGAAAAGGCCCGACTTTGATTCGGCGCAGCTCGGCAAGGTGGGCTCCACAGCCGAGCGTCTGGCCGAGGTCGTGCGCCAGACTTCGAACGTAGGTGCCAGACGAGCACTCGAGCCGGAAAGGCAGGACACCCTCCACGAGGGGTCCTGTAGCGCTGAAATCGAAGATTGTGATCTGCTTTCGCGCCTCCGGTACCTCCTCGCCCCGCCGAGCCATCTCGTAGTACTTGACTCCCTTGAACTTCTTGGCGCTGAAGGGAGGGGCGGCTTGATCGAGTGTTCCGACGAGCTCTTTCAGGGAGCTCGTGATGGCCGAGACTTCGAGGCCGTCGATAGAGCTCACGGCTGTGGTCTCACCGTGACGATCGTAGGTGTCGGTCGTCAGACCGAACTGGATATCGCCTTCGTAGATCTTCGGTGCCCGGATCAGGAAGCGGGTCAGCCTGGTGGCTCGGCCGAGGGTCAGGACGAGCAGGCCTGTGGCGCCGGGGTCCAGCGTGCCGCAATGCCCGATCTTGCGTTGGGAAAGAATTCTACGGGCCTGCTGCACCACGTCGTGGGAGGTACAGGCCGGCTCCTTGTCGATCAAATAGAGACCGTCGTGCATGGCTTCAACCGAGGGCAGCCTGGAGCTCGCTCAGGACCTTCGGGCGCAGGTCTTCGATAGGGCCGTCGGCCATGTATCCAGCGGCGTTGCGATGTCCGCCACCTCCATGTTGACGGGCGACTTTCTCGACGTCGATGTCACCGCGACTCCGTAACGAGACTTTGAACCGCTTTTCATCAACCTGCCGAATGAGGGCTACGGCGTCGACCCCGGCGATGGAGCGAGGGTGATCGATCAGGCCTTCGGTGTCGCTGGGAGAGGCCCCTGCGTTGTCGAACATCTCCAGAGTGACGACGGCCGTGGCAACTCGACCATCATGAATCTCCAGGGACTGGAGCATTTCACCGAGCAGCCGCACGGCCGATTCTGGCTGGCTCTCGTAGAGCCATTGGGCCACCTGCTCGGGACTCGCCCCCTCGGTTACCAATGCCGAGGCTGCCGCGAATGCCGCAGGTGTCGAATTGGCGAATCGGAAGCCACCTGTGTCGGTGACGAGGGTTAGGTAGAGTGCGGTGGCGGTTTCCTGATCGAGGCTGACCATCAGGCCCTGCGAGAGACGATAGATCATCTCTCCGAGGGAGGGCGCGGCTGTATCGACCCAATTGACCTCGCCGTAGTGCTCGTTGCCCAGGTGATGGTCGATATTGATCACCGGCAGGTCAGACAGATGTTCTTCCAATCCGCAGCGATCCAATGTCGGGCACTCGAGCACGATGGCGCCGTCGAATGAGTCGGGAAATCCAGCCGGAGGTTCAGATCCGAGGTGCATGCGGTCACTGCCTGCCAAGGCGCGGTAGAGCTTGGGCGGCTCATCCCTACTCCAGATGACAGCTCCCTTGCCGATGGCCCTCAGGATCCGGACCAGGCCCAGCGAAGAGCCGACGGCATCCCCATCAGGATTGATGTGGCTCGTGATGACATAACGATGCCCGGAGCGGAGTTTCTTAAGAAGATTCTCTGGTGCTTTCGTGTTCGCGCTCATGAAGTTTCTCCAACAGGTCACTGATGTGTTGACTGTACTCTGCCCCCCGGTCGATCTCGAAGAGCAATTCAGGGATGGTACGCATTCTCTTCAGGCTCTTGGCAAGGCAAGATCGAATGAACCCCTGGGCATGCCGCAGGGCCTCGATAGTGGCCTCTCGATCTTCGTCGTTACCGATGATTGATATCTGCACGACGGCTCTCTTCAAATCGGGACTGACGTCGACTTTCGAAACGGATGCCAACTGCACTCGAGGGTCCTGGATGCGACGCAGGATGATTTTCGAGATCTCGGTACGCAACAAATCCTCGACCCTGTGAGTGCGCCGGCTCATCCCGCAGTCTCCAAGTACTGAGGTTCCCACGAGAGCAACATGGCCCCTGGCGTTGCCTCCACGAGGTGGCGAATCCCCTGCATCATTCGTTCCATTTCGGAGCGGGAGCCGTGGACAGCGGCGATCGCGATCTCGGCTCGCTGATGCAGATCGTGGTAGTCGGTCTCGGCGATGGAGACCCTGTAGCGCTGGTGAATCCGGTCCATGATGCTCTTGAGGATGCGGCGTTTCTGTTTGAGGCTCCGGCCCTCGGGGATATGTAGCTCGACGACAGAGATGACGACAACCATGTTGACACCAGGTGGGTACCCGTTCCTACGAACCGCTCTTCGTCGTCCGGCTGCCGCTGGAAGGGTGTTACAGCTGACTCGAAGAGCCCTTCTGCGCCGCGGGATCAGTAGGGGAGTGCTCTACCCGTCTCAGAGTGTTGGAGCGACCTCTTCCTGGACGAATGCTTCGATGGTGTCTCCCGGCTTGACATCCTGATAGCGATCGAGCCGGATGCCACAGTCGAAACCGGTCCGGACCTCGGATACGTCCTCCTTGAACCGTCTCAGGGAGCCGATCGTACCTTCGTAGATCACGACGTTATCTCTCAAGAGTCGAACAGAGGCGCTGCGAGGGATCACTCCCTCGATGATATGACAGCCGGCCACTACACCCAGCTTGGGTACGCTGAAGGTCTCTCGAACCTCTGCTCGCCCGGTCTGTACCTCCTTGAAGGTGGGCTCCAACAGCCCCACCATGGCCTTCTTGATCTCGTCGCTCAATTCATAGATGACGGTGTGAAGTCGAACGTCGACTTCCTCTTTGTTCGCCAAATCTGCTGCCTTGCGCTCTGGTCTGACGTTGAAGCCTACGACCACTGCTCCCGAGGCGGAGGCGAGAATAATGTCGTCCGTCGTGATGCCACCCACCGCGGCACGGATCACTTCTAGCTTGACCTGGTCCGTGGACAACTTGCTGAGCGTGTCTCGCAAGACCTCTACAGAGCCCTTGACATCGGCCTTCAGGACGATGGGAAGCTCCTTGATCCCACCCTGCTGAATCTGGCTGAAGAGCTGTTCGAGGGAGGTCTTGCCGATACTCGGCGCGAGCTCGCGAATGCGCTTCTCGTGGTGGCGGAACTCGGAGATAGCGCGGGCCTTGGCTTCCTCTTCGACGACTTGGAAAAGGTCTCCAGCCTCCGGCACGTCGCCGAAACCCATGACCTCGGTCGGAGTGGCCGGTCCGGCTTCCTGAATTTTCTCATTGCGGTCGTTCATCATGGAACGGACTCGACCCCATGTCGCCCCAGCGACGAAGATGTCGCCCCGGTGCATGGCCCCATTCTGGACCAGGACGGTAGCGATGATGCCGCGGCCGACCTCCTTGCGGGCTTCCAGAACCACGCCCTGTGCAGGCAGCTCCGGGTTGGCTTTCAGATCCGCCAGCTCGGCTGTCAACAGAATCATCTCCATCAATTCGGAGATGCCTTCGTTCTTGAGGGCGGAGATGGAAACTGAGACCGTCTCGCCACCCCAGTCCTCCACAGTCAACTCGTGCTCTGCCAGTTCCTTCTTGACGCGGTCCGGATTGGCGTTGGCCTTGTCGATCTTGTTGATAGCGACGAGGATCGGCACACCAGCGGCTCGCGCATGGTCGATCGCTTCGACGGTCTGGGGCATGACGCCGTCGTCCGCAGCCACGACGAGAACCACGATATCGGTGGCCCTGGCCCCCCTGGCTCGCATCATCGTGAAGGCCTCGTGCCCGGGCGTATCCAGGAAGACGATCTTCTTGCCTTTGACCTCGACCTGGTAGGCGCCGATATGTTGTGTTATGCCGCCATGCTCGCTCTCGGTGATCTTCGAGGAGCGGATGGCGTCGAGGAGCGTCGTCTTACCGTGGTCGACATGGCCCATGATGGTCACCACAGGAGCACGTGGCGACTGGGGTACTGCCTCTTCGAGCTCCAACTCCTGTACCTGATGGAGTTGCATTTCCTCTTCGAAGGTGACCACCGTGGCTTCGATGCCGTGCTGTTCGGCGATCTCCAGGGCCAGGTCGGTTTCCAATACATGGTTGATGGTGGCCATGATGCCGCGCCTGACGAGCATCTGGATGAGATCCTTGGCTTTGACTCCCAGCTTGTCGGCGAAGTCGCGGACAGTCATGCCCTCGGAAATGGTGATGGGCGCTTCGGGGGGCGACGTCTTGAAGGTCAAGAGCCGCCCAGCCTCTGCACCCTTCTGCGGTCTCCGGTCTGCCCGACGCTGACTTCGCCCCTTCGAGGTTTCGACTTCGACTACGCCTGGTTTGGATCTCCTGGTCGGTGTCGTAACTGCACTCGGGACCTGGCTGCCTGGCGCAGCTTCCCTGGTCTTGGCAGCTGCGTCAGTGGTCTTGGCCTCGATTGTCGGCGCAGTGGGAGCCACTCCGCTCGGCGCAGTCTCCTGAGTGGCTGTGACCTCCGGAGGAGCTGGAATCGGCTCGGCTGGGGGTCGGTCGACCTTGGGTGGCTCGGAGCTCGGGATGGTCTTGATTCGGGGCTCTACCCTCTGAATCATCGGACGCCGGCGGCCCGGGCGAACTGGCCCTTGCGGCATTCTCCTAGGTGCCGGCCGGCGACGGGCGGTGACCGGTGTGGCAGTGGCCTTGGCCTCCTCGTCCCTCAGGATTACTTCCCGAGGCTGTGGGAGTCTCTTGCCCTCCAGGATCGCCTGAATCACACCGGTATCGATCTCTGGATTCTCTTCATCCAGACGGACGCCGATGGACTTCAGCTTGAACAGGAGATCCTGTTCGGGAACGCCCATCTTCTGCGCCAGATCTCTGACCCGAATCTTGCCCATTTCCTATGAAACTCCCCAGTGTCGCTCAGGCTGCAATTTCGACTCGCTTCACTCGTCGCCTGTTGGTTTCTCAGCCACAGGCGATCCATTCTCGTTCGACAATTCCTCGGCCTGGGCCTCCGATTCGAGCGCCGCCGAGGCCTCCGCGTCGGTCTTCTCGGCCTCTGCCAACGCCTGACTCAAGGCCGCCATGAAGTCGTCTCCCTCGTCCATCACCGCGGTGGCGAGCTCGCCTTCCTTTTCGGTCGCTCCCTTACCCTCGAGCTGCCCCTTCTGCATGCTCTCGGCCTGGTCGGCTGCCCACGCCAGGATGGCCTTGGCCGTCTTGGCCCCGACGCCTTCGACCTCTTCGAGCTGCCCTGGACTGGCAGCCAGCAGGTCGTCGAGCTTGCTGAATCCCGCCTCCTCGAGCTTTGCGGCTGTCTTGGGTCCGACGCCAGGAGCCGACTTGATCGAGAACTCGGGGGTTGATCCTTCAGGCATGTCCTCGGACATGGCAGTTTGGAGCATCCTGGCGAGAGCCCCAGCGACCTCCTCCTTGACGTCGCTTTCACTCTTGATCTCGATCTGCGACCCCAGGAGCTCGGCAGCCAGGCGAACATTCTGACCCCGCTTGCCGATCGCCAGCGACAGTTGTTCGTCCTCGACGATTACATCGAGATGCGGCACTTCGCCATGATGAGTCACCGAGACGCGGGTGATGCGAGCCGGGGCCAAGGCGCTTTGCGCGAAGGTGACCAGATCGTCACTGTGCTCGATGATGTCGATCTTCTCGCCACGCAACTCTCGGATGATGGACTGTACTCGGGACCCCTTCATCCCGACACAGGCGCCGACGGGATCGACATCGCGCTCCCGACTCACGACGGCGACCTTGGCCCGCTCTCCCGGCGCACGGACAGCGGCCTTGATCTGTACGGTACCGTCGTAGATCTCAGGCACCTCCATCTCGAAGAGCTTGACGAGCAATCTGGGGTCGGTGCGAGACAGCACCACCTGTGGACCCTTCGGCTGTTGATGGACCTCGACAATCACGGCACGAATTCTCTCACCCTGACTGTAGCGCTCGTGACGAGCTTGCTCGCCGCGTGGCACGGCAGCTTCTGTCCGTCCCAGATCGACGACGATATCGCCACGCTCGAACCGTTTGACGGTACCGTTGACGACCTCGCCGACTCGATCGATGAACTCGTTGTAGATCTTCTCGCGTTCGGCCTCGCGGATCCGCTGATAGAGAACCTGTTTGGCTGACTGGGCGGCGATGCGCCCGAGTCCCTCGGTGGAGATGGGAATATGGATCTCATCTCCGACCTGGGCGCCCTCCTGATGATCCTGAGCCTCCTCGACCGTCCACTCTGAAAGGGGGTCTTCCACCTCTTCGGCTACGGTCTTGACGATGAAGGCGTCGAATTTGCCGGTCTCAGGATCGAAAATCGAACGCACGGGCGCTTTGATCCGATGCTGTTTCTTGGCAGCTGAAGCCATCGCATCCTCGAGAGCCGAGACCCAGCGCTCGTAGTCGATGTCCTTCTCTCGCGCCACCTGCTTGAGGATCTCGCTGAGGTTGACGTCAGCTGTCTGTGCTTGTGCCATGTCGATCTGTTCCTAGAATTCCGGCTCGAGGCGAGCTAAGTCAATATGCTTCAGTGAGATGGCGTGGCTCTCACCCGAGGGCAGGTCTTCCACGGTCACCTGATTCTGGGTGCGGTCGAAGTCTCGCAGGATCCCTACAAAGGTCGTCTTGCCCCTTGACGGATGGTGCCAGGAGATCCTGACTTTGCGCCCGAGGTATTTGTCGTAGTCGTCGTCGCTATAGAACTTTCGGTCCAGACCGGGTGAGCTGACCTCTAGGAGATATCGAGTGCTGCCGAAATCGGTCACATCCAGAAGGGCCGAGGCCTGCTTCGAAAACTCCTGACAGTCACCGATTGTAACTCCTTCCGGCCGATCGATGACGAGTCGCAAGACATTGCCTTGGAACTCGCAGTCCAGCAGCTCGCAACCGGACTCCATGGCGACGTCCGATAGTTCGTCCAGAAAATCTGGTTCGAGCCGCCTCGATGCATTCATCTAACTTCTCTGAAGGCTCTTTTTAGGCAACAAAAAAAGTGAGTGAAACACCCACTCACTTCGTCGCCTGACAAAGCCAGCCCACGAAGTATAGTCGATCCCATTGCGGTCTTCAAGGCGGCGAACGTCGGATCGGCAAGCCATCCTTCGGATGGTTGCGCGAGTGACCTGCGGAGATTCTACCCATCCGCTCGGCTGTCTGGCTGAGACGAAGGATCGGCCCGGGCACCCGCCGTTACCCTGCCACTTTGGCACACTATCTCTCGGTCCTCCCCGAACAGGCCACCTCGAGCTGAACATCTCGTTGGCAGGATGTTTGCTTGACATTTGCGGTCATGCTCCGCACGATTGGGAGAGGAAAGGAGTCACAACGTCGATGAGCGGATTCTCGAAACAACACCTGGTGACCCTGGTCATCGTTTTCGGTGCGGTGATCTTTGGCATGGTCCTGGCCGGCGGGCTGGGGCTTACCCCCAAGGGGCGAACCTCCCCTGAGCCATCTCCTGCAACTCCGGCAGTGGCGGCGGACGCCGCCCATGGCGCCTCTGGCCTACCGAGCTTTGCCGATCTGGCCGAGCAGGTATCGCCGGCTGTGGTGACTATTGAAGCCTCGACATTCGAACGCTCTCGAGGTGGGCGGATGTCAGATCCGTTCGAATTTTTCTTCGGTCCGAGGCAGCGGCAGCAAGGGGAGCCCGGGGAACAGGAGCACCGGTCGGATTCTGGTGGTAGTGGATTTCTGGTCAGCGCCGACGGCCTGGTGGTGACGAACACCCATGTCATCCGAGGAGCTGAGCAGATTCGAGTCAGAATGGGCAGCAAGGCCTACGACGCCGAGGTCAAGGGAACCGATCCGGCTACCGATCTGGCCCTCCTGAAGATCGATGTCGGTCATGACTTGCCGTTTCTGCCTCTTGGAGACAGCGACGAATTGCGCCCTGGTGACTGGGTGATGGCGATCGGCAGTCCGCTCGAACTGGCGAACACCGTCACTGTAGGAGTGGTCAGTGCGAAGGGCCGGAGGATCAACATCAGTCCCGAGACCACCTCCTTCGAGAGTTTCATTCAAACGGATGCGGCGATCAACTTCGGGAACTCAGGAGGACCCCTGGTCGATTTGTCGGGCCGAGTGGTGGGAATCAACACGGCGATCAACTGGGGATCCGAGAACATCGGATTTGCCGTGCCGGTCAACATCCTTCGACAGGTCCTGCCACAGCTGCGTGAGGAGGGGCGTGTTCGCAGGGGTTACCTCGGCATCGGCGTCAACGACGTGACCGACCGCGCTGCCGAGGCATTCGGCTTGGACTCCAGCGAGGGTGCCCTGGTGAGCAATGTAATTCCGGGCTTGCCGGCAGACGAGGGAGGTCTCCAGGCCGGGGACATCATTCTCACGGTCGATGGGCGCAAGATCGCCAACACCCGAGAGTTGATCGACTACGTTTCGAGACAGGGGCCGGATGCGACGGTTGAGTTGGGGATCCTGCGGGAGGGCAAGAAGCTGGAGAAGACCATCCAGCTTGCCGAGCGTCCCTCTGAGTCGGGCGATGCCGAGGAAGCCGAAGAGTCTGAGGACCATGGGATCGAGTGGCTCGGCCTTCGTTATCAGGACCTGACACCCGGTCTGCGCTCGACACACGGCGTGCCGGAGGACGTAGACGGGGTCTGGATCACTGAGATCTCGCCGCGCAGTCCGCTCTACGACGAAGGAGTTCGTGCCGGCCAGGTGATCAACGTGATCACCGAGGTCAATGGACGCAGTATCAGCAGCGTTGCCGAGTTCGAGGAGTTGGTTCGCGACGCCTCCGCGGGCTCACGCCTGCGCCTCTACCTGCGGAGATTCGGACGCGGCCAGGAGCTACAACCACTCTTTGTGTTTCCTGCAGTCCCCTGAGCAACGCTCCATTGTGAAGGTCACGAGGCCGGTCCCTGATTGGACCGGCCTCGTGTCTTTTCGCCTCTCCTGGAGGCGAGATTCCGGGGTAGACTCAGACGCACATCATGAGTGATCAGGAGAGGGCAGCTCAAGCAACCGTGCTGATCGTCGACGACGAGAGTGCGATTCGCGACAGCCTGAGGATGGTTCTGGAATACGAGGGCCTGAAGGTCGTGGAAGCGGCCAGCGGAGACCAGGGACTCCAACAGGTGAGGAGAGTCCAGCCCGATGCCGTACTCCTGGATATCAAGATGCCCGAATTGGACGGGCTCCAGGTACTGCAGCTCCTCAGAGAGCGTGGGTACGAGATGCCGGTGATCATCATCACGGGGCATGGCGATATCTCGACCGCCATCGAAGCGACCCGGAAGGGCGCCTTCGATTTCTTCGAAAAGCCGCTGCAGCGGGAGCGAGTCCTGCTGAGCTTGCGGAATGCGCTGGAGAGCTACCGTCTTCAGAAGGAGAGTCAGTCCCATTCGATTCGGCCGGACGAGCTCATCGGCACGTCGTTGCCGATGCGAAAGCTCCGCGAGACGATCAAGAAAGCCGCCCCCTCGAACGCGACGGTCCTCATTACCGGGGAGAGCGGGACGGGAAAAGAGCTGGTATCCAGGGGCCTTCATCTGCTCAGCTCCAGACGGGATCGCCCTTTCGTACAGGTCAATTGTGCGGCGATTCCCGATGAGCTCATCGAGTCGGAGCTCTTCGGCCATGAAAAGGGGAGCTTCACAGGAGCAGTCCGAAAGCAGCTGGGGAAGTTTGTTGCCGCCGATGGTGGCACCATCTTCCTGGACGAGGTCGGAGACATGTCCCCCAGGACCCAGGCCAAGGTCTTGCGAGTCCTGGAGAACGGCGAAGTGGAACCGGTGGGTTCACACGATCTGGTGCGAGTCGATGTGCGCGTTCTGGCGGCCACCAATCGTTCTCTCGAGGAGGAGATCGCGGCGGGCAGATTCCGCGAAGATCTCTACTATCGATTGAATGTGGTTCCGATAAGCACACCGCCGCTGCGGGAGCATCCGGAAGATATTCCGGAATTGGTGGACTATTTTGTCCGGCGTTATGCGGCTGCCAACAACCAGCGACCCCAAGAGTTCTCACCTTCCGCTATCGGGCACCTGCAGGCCATGGAGTGGAGAGGCAATGTCCGCGAGCTCAAGAACATCGTCGAGAGGCTGCTGATTCTGGGCGAGGACGCTACGATCGAGTCTTCGGATGTGGCGGCATCGATCGGTGGCAAGCGGGACGATCTGACCGGCTTGTTGAGCTCGGCTACGACTCTTAGGCAGTTCCGAGAGGCGGCCGAGCGGCTTTTTCTGGTCGAGCAACTGGAGGGGCACGACTGGAATGTCACTCGCACGGCAAAATCCATCGAAACGCCGCGAAGCAACCTCTACAAGAAAATGGAACAGTACGCAATTCAACGAGCCAGTCCGAATGACGAGCCAGAGTGAAGGCCAGACCGAGGCATGGCTACGGCGCCTGTTGAGCGACACCGGAGCACTGCTGGATGGGCATTTCCTGCTCTCGTCGGGTCTGCACTCCACGGGTTACGTGCAGTGCGCGCTTCTCCTGCAGAATCCACGTCTGGCGAGGCGGATCGGTGAGCGTCTGGCGGCGAGGCTCCAGAGCATTTCTCCCGAGTCGGTACTGGCACCGGCCCTGGGCGGTTTGCTGATCGGCCACGAGGTCGCAGCGGCTCTGGATGTCCCCTTTCGGTTCACGGAGCGGGCCGGAGAGGGAATGGCCCTGAGACGGGGGTTCGTCCTCGAACCGGGAGAGCGGGTGGTGCTGGTGGAAGATGTCGTCACGACCGGCCGATCGTCCCTCGAGGCGATGTCCGTCGCCCAGGAGAAGGGCGCCCAGATCGTTGCTGCCGGCTCGATTCTCGATCGGACCGACGGCGTCAACCCCTTCCCGGTGCCGTTCGTCTCTCTGTTGGCCTTGAGCCTGACTACCTATCCAGCGGAGAGCTGTTCGCTCTGTGCGGCAGGGGAGCCGGTCAGCAAGCCGGGGAGCCGGCCGTCCAGCGTCTGAGCTGGACTTTTTGAGCCGCTGCCGTTCTTGACCCCTCGAGAGGCCGTTGCTACGATCACCGGGTTCAGCCAAGTCCCAATCTCTCAGACCATCCAAGCCCGGTTCGAGTCGAAATCATGCATATCGAGCTCAGTGAAGAGCAGCTTCTGCTGCGGGATTCCGTTCGACAGTTTGCCGAGGAAGTGGTGAAACCGCGGGCCAAGGAGATCGACGAGACAGGAGAGTTCCCGCGTCAGTTCTTCGCCCAGGCCGGTGAGCTCGGGCTGGCCGGAGTGGCGGTCCCAGAAGAGTACGGCGGTGCCGGCATGGACCCTCTGTCCTACAGCATCGTCATCGAGGAGATCAGCCGGGCTTGTGCCAGCAGCGGAGTGATCTTGTCGGTCAACAACTCTCTCGCCTGCGATCCGATCCTCAAGTTCGGCACCGAGGATCAGAAACAGAGCTATCTAAAGCCGCTCGCCCGTGGTCAGATGCTCGGTTGCTTTGCCCTGACGGAGCCCGAAGCTGGGAGTGACCCCGCTGCGATTCGAACTAGCGCTGTTCGACAGGGTGAGGAATACGTTCTGAACGGCAACAAGGTCTTCATCACCAACGGCACGGATGCAGACATCGCCATCGTATTTGCCACCCTCGACAGGGAGAAGCGCCACAAGGCAATCACAGCGTTCATCGTGCCTGCGGATACTCCGGGCTACAGCCACGGCACGCATGAGTACAAGCTGGGAGTCAACGCCTCCGGTACCACCGAACTGTCGTTCGCGGACATGAGAATTCCGGTGAATCAGAGGCTGGGTGGCGAGGGCGAAGGGTTCAAGGTGGCCATGAGCGCGCTCGATGGCGGCCGCCTGGGAATCGCTTCCCAGGCCGTCGGTATCGCGCAGGTAGCCTTCGAAGAGGCCCTGGCCTACTCCCGGCAGAGAGAGCAGTTCGGGCATCCGATCGTCGATTTCCAGGCGATTCAGTTCTACCTCGCCGACATGTCGACCGAGATCGATGCGGCCAGGCTCCTGACATGGAAGGCCGCCTGGGCGAAGGGTTCGGGACGCAGATTCAGCCTCGAAGCCGCTCAAGCGAAGCTCTTCGCCTCCGAGATGGCCCAGAGAGTCACCAGCAAGGCTCTTCAGATCCACGGCGGCTACGGCTACGTTCGAGAATACAATGTCGAGCGCTATTTCCGCGACGCCCGAATCGCAGAGATCTACGAAGGTACAAGCGAGATCCAGAAGATGGTGATCTCGAACTGGGTGATCGAGAACAGCTGAGCACCGATTCGGAGACCCCTTTTGGCGGCCGTCAACCTGCTACAATCGAGCGGCTCGAGAAGCCCAGAAACCACGCCGATAGCGAGTTGAATACCCTGGAGAGCCTATGAGCAAGACGATTCTCTTGGCCGATGACAGCCTGACGATCCAGAAGGTCGTCGAGTTGACCTTCATGGCAGGGGACTACGACGTCGTCTCTGTCAGCAATGGCGACGATGCCCTGAGCCACCTTGACGACGTGCCAGCAGATCTCGTCATTGCCGATATCCACATGCCCGGGGCTTCAGGCTATGAGATCTGCAGGGCCGTAAAGGAGCGCAACCCCGACACGCCGGTGCTGCTGCTGGTTGGCACATTCGAGCCTTTCGAGGCCACTGAGATGGAGGACTGCGGTGCCGAGGGGCACCTCAAGAAACCCTTTGATTCTCAGGAGCTGTTGCGCCTCGTAGAAGAGATGTTGAGTGGAGCCCCCGATGGAGAGCTCGCGGAGGAGCCCCTCATGTTCGACAATGGCGCTGAGCGCGAAGACGAGGAAGACATGCACGAAGCGACCGGGGTGGCGGGCTTCGGGGCAGTGGTTACGGAGTTCCCGACGGACGGTCCGGAGTCTGTCGAATCCTTTGAGATCGAAATCGGCGAGGCAGCGGAGAGTCTCGAGGCAGAGCTGACAGAGGTGGCCTTCGAAGAGACCGTAGAGCCAGAAACGGAGGTCCAGGTGGGCATTGAAGATCAACAGGCAGAAGCACTTTCAGATGGAGATGTGGATCGGATTGCCCGTCGGGTCGTCGAGCTGCTGGGCGCAGAGGTCGTCCGAGAGATCGCCTGGGATGTGATTCCGGATCTCGCCGAGATCGTCATCAAGGATCGGCTTCGAGAGCTAGAAGACGAGGTCGACTGAGCGGCCCCAAGGGCCAGCCGATCTTCTTGTTCGGCGTCGGCTGAGCTGAATCCCCTCGAGCATGTGTAGGATCCGGTGTCCTGGAGGACGGCAGGTGAAGTCGCTCCAGGCGAAGGTGAGAGCCGAGGTGGCGGGATGCGAGAAGGACGACCGTGTGGCCTCCCAGGTGGAAGGGCTGATTTGATGGAAAAGAGATTCGATCCAGCCAGCTACGAGCAGAAGTGGCAGGAGCGTTGGTCCGAAGAGGGCATCTTCGTGGCGGCGGCACCCTCCACGAAACCGAGTTTCTGCATCATGATCCCGCCGCCGAACGTGACTGGCAATTTGCACGCGGGGCACGCTCTGCAGACGACGATCCAGGATCTTCTCACCCGTTGGAAGCGGATGTGCGGTTACAACGCCCTCTGGCTTCCAGGCACCGACCATGCGGGCATCGCCACCCAATTGATGGTAGAGCGCCAATTGGTGAAGGAAGGGGTCGATCGAGTGAGCCTCGGCCGCGAGCTCTTCCTCGAGCGCGCCTGGGATTGGACACGCCAGCATAGTGGGCACATTCGCTCCCAACTCGATCGATTGGGGGCGAGCTGCGACTGGAGCCGAGAGCGCTTCACTCTCGATGAGCGGCTGTCGAAAGCCGTGCGCACAGCTTTCGTTCGTCTGTATCGAGAGGGGCTCAT
>JAUVRX010000031.1 GCA_030597375.1 Acidobacteriota bacterium | reverse complement strand
TGATGACGATTCGGGTCTCGGGACCGCCCCAAACACATTCCAGGACTTCGGCCACCTCGTCGGGCGTCGCATCACCCACCAGTAGCGGCAGGAGGCTGAAGGAGCCCAGCAGTACCTGCAGAAACGGCAACTCGACCTCCAGACAGTGCTCCGGTGCATGGGCCTCCCGACTGGCTCCGACCTGCGGCAGCTCGAGGACCCTCGAGGCCAGCTCCACATCGACCGGCACAACACCCAGTGGAGTCTCGAACCCATCGACCCCGGGTAGTGCCAGACCACGAACCGGGACTCTATGGGTGGGACCCAGGAGCACGATCCGTTCGATCTGGTCGGCCTCCAATCCCAGGGGCGCCAGGGCCGAGCCTGCTATCGGACCGGAATAGACATAGCCGGCATGAGGGACGATCACCGCCTTGGGGACTACTTCCGTGTCAACCCTGCTGGAGGCATCCTGCAGGAACTCCTCGACCACGGACAAGAGCTCTCGAGGTGAGCTCGGATAGAAGAGGCCGGCCACTGCAGCTCTTCGAACCTCTTGCATGACAGCACCCCACAGTCTCTAGCCCGAAACGGCTTCTCATCAGGATGTAACAGCACGGCGGTCTGGAAAATTCACAGCTTGCCGTGTCCTGTCCCCGACGGCCCTACCCGTCCCGAGCGAATCGGGGGAGCGGCCAGCCTACTCCCAGAACGGGCGCCATTTCTCTGCGGGAGAGGGGGGCGTCAGCAGGCTGACGACGATCAGGGAGGCGAAGGACAAGAAGCCCGCCGGATAAATGATGTAGTCATAGTCCAACGGCAGGTTCATGAAACCCAGGGGCAGGCTCTCCATTCCGGACCTGGCGAGCCCTGCAAAGACAATGGTCCCCAGCATTCCGGTGGCGATGGAGACCATGCCCCCCATCGGAGTCACCCGCTTCCACAGGAAGGCCGCCAGGAGAGCCGGGGTCACAGCGGCACCGACCATGGTGTAGGCGTAGAGCGCCATATCCAGGATGTTCTCGAACTGCGTCGTCACCAGGAGGGTGACGCCAGCCAGCAGGACGATCATCAGGCGCTGGAACCAGATGATGGTCTTGTCACTGGCATCGGGTCGGATGAAGCGCTGGAAGATGTCGCGAGTCAGGTTGGTGGAAGGCACCATGAGAAAGGTGTTGGCGGTCGAAAAGACGATCGCCGAGCCACCGATCAGAAGAAGGATGCCGGCCATCACCGGCAGCTTTTCGAATGCCAGCTGCAGCAGGACGGTCTCCGTCGTAGCTCGATTCAACGCTCCATCGGCGGTGCGGAAGGCGGCATCGGTCCAGTACTGGCCGGCAGCGAAGATTGCGGTGGAATCCAGGACGACCTCGATGACGATGACCCCGACGATCATGCCGATTACGGCTCGCCGAGCAGAGCGGCCGTCTACGGCAGACATGAACTTCTGATAGATACTGCTCTCCCCCAGCAGGAGGAGGAACGTCGGCAGGAAGAGACCGAGCGCCGCGGCCAGCCCGGGGCCGCCAAAAACCGTGAAGTGGGTCTCTGGAAGGGTGGTCGTGAGCCCTTCCCAGCCACCCGCTCCCTTGAGTGCCAGAGGCGCGGCGATGATCACACCCACGGTGATGAGAATGCCGTTGAACACGTCCAGGGCGACGATCGAAGACATGCCGGCCATGACGGTGTAGAGCACGACCAGAATGCAGACCACGATCTTGCCGGTGTCAGCGCTGATGGCTCCCTCCGTGACGATTTCGAGCAGCCTGCCCCCGCCGATGAACTGATAGCCGGCGATGGTGAGGTAGGCGATGACGATCGCGATCGTCCCCAGCACACGGGAAGCAGCGTTGTAGCGGGTCTCCAAGATGTCCGGCACCGTGTACTGCGCGATCTTGCGAACCCGAGGAGCCAGGTAGTAGACGATCGCCAGGCCGAGCCAGGCGCCGGCACTCATCCAGAGGGCAGAGAAGCCCTGACGGAAGGCCCGACCGGCGCCCCCAAAGAGACTCCCGGAGCCGATCCAGGTACAGACCAGGGTACCGACGAGGAACATGGCGGTGACTCCCCTGCCCGCGACCATGAAGTCATCCTGCGTCTTGATCTTGCGGCTCTTGTAGACACTTACCCCCACCAGGAACAGCAGATAGGTGGCAATCGACCACACGTAGATCACATCAACCTCCTCAGCGCTCGGCGCAATACCCCGTCAAAAAGCGATCCCAGGATAGGGGATGTTGGGGTGAGCCGCAAGCGGTGGCACTCCTGAGGCCGGGATCGACTCTCGACCATCATCGGCTTTCATCTCCCTCGAGGGGCACCCGTACGAGCGCCCAGGCGACGATCCCGAAGAGCATCAGGGCCAACCATCCTCCCCAGGCCTCCAGCAGGCCGGCGGTCTCGATCCCCAACCACGAGTTGGCAATGGAGCTGATGCCTCCGGGAGGATCGGGTGGCAGAGCGAAATAGAGCGCTGCCAGCATCACTGCCATGAGCGCCTCACCGGCGATCAGGCCGGAAGCGACAAGAATCCCCTTGTTCTCCGAAGCCAGGGCCTTTTTCTCGCTCAAGCCTCTGCGTTTGCGAATGAGGTCCACGATCCAGGCCAGCCCTCCACCGACGAAGATCGCTGCCGTGGTGTCGAGATGCAGGTACATGCCGACCGCGATGAGCATCGGCGATGGCGAGTCGATCAGCACCAGAGCCAAACCGAAGGCGATACCGATCCCGATCAGCGCCCAGGGCATATCACCGCCGACGATGCCGGTGGCCAGCTGCGCCATCAACCCAGCCTGCGGCGCTGCCAGATGCTCGCCGCCGATACCGCCAGGGACACCAGCATGAAGGAAGACCATCGGCCATACCAGCACGAAGGCCACCAGGACCGTGGAGATCATCTCGGCGACCTCCATCTTCCACGGCGTACCACCGAGCAGGTATCCCACTTTCAGGTCCTGGATCATGTCGCCAGCGACGGCCGAAGCGCAGCACACTACGGCTGCGACCCCAAGGACGGCTGCCACTCCACCCGCTCCGGTCACGCCGATGGCGACCATGAGCAGAGCCGCGATGATCAGCGTCGACAGCGCCAGACCGCTGATGGGCTGATTGGACCCTCCGATGAGTCCGACCAGGTAGCCGCCGACGGCCGCAAAGAGAAACCCTGTGATGGTCATGATCACCGCCGACACGACGGCACCGATGACGCTGTGGGTGAAGTGCCAGTACAGCAGCGTCATGGGGACTACGGTGGCGACGACTCCGAGGGTGATCCACTTGAGCGACACATCCACTTCGAGGCGCGAGCCCGCTTCCCTCTCGGATTCCAGCAGAGACTTCTTGCGAAAGTCCGCCAGAACTCTCCGAAAGGCCTGCGAGAGAGAGCTCCGCAGACCGAACAGCGTATGAACGGCGCCCACCAGCATGGCTCCGACAGCGATGGGGCGGACATAGTTGCGCCAGACCGACACCGCCACCTCGGCGCCATCGGCGCTGCCGACCCGCGCCCCCAGATCGGGGTCGATGAAAAGGAGCAAGGGCACCAGGAAGAGCCAACCGAAGGCGCCACCGGAAAAAGCCACTGCCGAGAGTCGAGGCCCGATGATATAGCCCACGGCGATGAGGGCTGGCGAGGCAGCTGGGGCGGCGAGAAAAACACCGCCGCGATGCGCCACCTCCCCCATCGGAGCTTCCGGGCTGCCGTGAGTGACCAACGACCTCGGGAAGCGCAAGAACCACTCCTTGGCGTAAGTGACCAGTTCGATGCCTCTGGGGTTCTTGAACAGCTCCAGCAGAGCACTGAGCCCGAGGGCACCGAAGACGTAGCGAGCGCCGGTCTCACCCTTCTGCCCTGCCTTGACCAATTCCGCACAGGCAGCCGATTCTGGGAACGGCAGATCGGCGTCTTCCACCAGGGTACGGCGTAGGAGAATCACAAAGAGGATACCCAAGACGCCGCCGACCAGCATGATCCAGGTACTGGACCAGTAGTCGAACTCCGCCCAGATCGGCTGCCCGTCGACGCGCGCGATCAAGAAAGCCGGAATCGTGAAAATGGCTCCGGCCACCAGGGCCTCTCCTACCGAGGCGGCGGTTCGAGCGATGTTCTGTTCCAGCACATTGCCCTGCAGGAACGGCAACCGAAAGACGGCGATAGCCACCACAGCTGCAGGAAAGGTGGCTGAGATGGTCAACCCGGCCTTGAGGCCGAGATAGGCGTTGGCCGCACCCAGCACCACCGCCATCAGAATCCCGAGTACCACCGCCTTGAGGGTGAACTCCGGAAGGTCGGTCTCCGCAGGAACGTACGGCACGAACGGCTTCGAGGACATGGTCCCCCCTTTTGCCGGGATGAAGATTGGTCGGGGCGAGAGGATTTGAACCTCCGGCCTCACGGTCCCGAACCGTGCGCTCTACCAGGCTGAGCTACGCCCCGAAGAAACCACATACCGAACTCGACCGCCCGTCCACACTTCTGGGCGAGGAGCGCGGGAGAGAGGCGGAAGAATACCGCCGGTGCCTGGTACGGTCAAGAAGGTCCTACGGGTTCCGATCCCCGAGATATCCGGCTCGGCATGCGGTAGACTTTCCTGACAACCGTCAGCCAACCTGCCGAAGGGGGGAAGGAATGTCGATTCAAACGCTCAATGAGCTGTTTCTCAAGGCGGCGAGCCACGAAATGCCCGACCGCCTGCTGCACAAGGTCGGGGGCAGCTTTCAGCCTATATCGACTTCCGAACTCGTCGATCGGGTACGGCGACTAGCGAAGGCTCTACAGGACTTCGGCGTCCAGCGGAGCGACCGGGTCGCACTGATAGCAGAGAACGGCCCACACTGGCCGACTGTCGATTTCGCCACCCTCTGCTCGGGTGCCGTTGTGGTGCCGATCTATCCGACCCTGACTCCGGACCAGGCCGCCTACATTGTCAACGACTGCGGAGCCAACATCGTTTTCGTCGAAGGCGATCAGCGCCTGCAGGGCCTTCTGGAACATCGACACGAGATGCCGAATGTGACGCGCTTCGTGCTCATCGGCGGCGAGGGCGACCATGCCGGCATGCCCACCCTCGAGCAACTCCTGCTCGAGACCGAGCCGATGGCTGAGAAGGAATTCGAGGCCAAGGCTCGCGCCTCCCAGCCCGACGACGTGGCGACCTTCATCTATACCAGCGGCACCACCGGCAAACCGAAGGGTGTGGTCCTCACCCACCACAATATCGCCTCCAACGTGGTCAACGCGCTGAAGATGATGGACATCGGGGAGGGCTGGACAGCGATCTCGTTCCTGCCGCTCTCACACTCCTTGGAGCGGATGGTCGACTACATCTACTTCTACCGCGATGTCAGCATCGCCTATGCCGAGTCGGTGCAGGCGGTAGCCAAGAACTTCCTGGAGGTCAACCCCCACGTCTTCGTCTCCGTGCCTCGGGTCTACGAGAAGATCTCGGCCAAGGTGCAGGAGAATGTGGCCTCGAGCTCGCCCCTGAAGCAGAAGATCTTCCGCTGGGCGGTCGATGTCGCCCACCAGGCACTGCCCGATCGACTCCAGGAGAGACAGCCTTCTGGAATGCTCGGCCTCAAGCTCCGACTGGCGGACAAGCTGGTGTTCGGCAAGATCAAGGGCCGCCTGGGGACGAACTTCGAATTCGCCATCTCCGGTGGTGCCCCTCTATCGCGCGACCTGGCCGAGTTCTTCTGGGGTGCCGGAATCCAGATCTTCGAAGGCTACGGACTCTCCGAGACCTCCCCCGTCTTGACCGTGAACGCCAAAGGCCGGGTCCGGCTCGGAGCCGTCGGGCCCGCCATCCCAGAGACCGACCTGCGCATAGCCGACGACGGTGAGATCCTCGCCCGTGGACCCCAGATCATGAAGGGCTATCACAACCTGCCGGAGCAGACCGCCGAGGCCATCGACTCCGAGGGCTGGTTTCATACCGGCGACATCGGCGAGATCGACAGCGATGGATTCCTCAAGATCACCGACCGCAAGAAAGAGATCATCGTCAACGCCTACGGCAAGAATGTGGCTCCCGCACCGATCGAGAACGCTCTCAAGGCCAGCCGATTCATCGGTCAGGCCGTGGTCATCGGGGACCGGCGCAAGCTCCTGGCGGCTCTGCTCGTGCCCGATTTCGAGACGCTCCAAGCATGGGCTACTCAGCAGGGCATCGAGGCCGACGAGATGTCGACCCTGCTCGGCACCGAGCAGGTACGAGCCCTCTTCTCCGAGGAGATCAAGAGCGTCAACGACGGCCTGGCACGCTACGAGCAGATCCGGATCTGGGAGCTGCTGCCGGACGACTTCACCATCGAGACCGGTGAGCTGACACCGACGCAGAAGATCAAGCGTCGGGTCATCAACAAGAAGTACATGGATGTCATCGAGCACCTTTACGAGGACAGCTAGCCTGAATGCCCTCAGCGTTTGCACTGGAGGTGCCCGAGAGTGGTCTGGCAACACTGGTCTTCGATCTGCCGGGCAAGAAAGTCAACGTCTTCACGCGAGCTGTGCTCTCGGAGCTCGGAGAGCTTATCGAGACGTTGTCGGAACGCCACGACATCCGCTGTCTGGTACTGCTCTCTGGCAAGCCCGGGAACTTCGTCGCCGGCGCCAACATCGATGAGATCGCCGACGTAACCGACCCTGTCGAGGCCGAGGAGGGAGCGCGGCTAGGGCAGCGCCTCTTCCAGTCATGGAGCGGGCTGCCGTTTCCGACAGTCGTGGCCATTCAGGGCAGCTGTGTGGGCGGCGGCACCGAGCTCTCCCTGGCCAGCGACTACATCCTCATCAGCGATCGACACGACGTGCGCATCGGCCTCCCGGAGGTCCGCATCGGTATCGTTCCGGCCTGGGGTGGATGCAGCCGGCTGCCTCGACGCACTGGGCTGACCGCGGCACTCGACATCATTCTCGCCGGCAAATCCGTAGACGGCAGAAAGGCTTTCAAGATCGGACTGGCCGACGCCCTGCTGCCAGAACCGTCCTTCCTGCACGAAGTGCGCGACTTCGCTACGCAAATCGTCCAGGGCAAGCCACCCTCCAACAGGCGTAGTGACCTCAGATCGGCACTCCTGGACCGCAATCCAGTCGGGCGCAGTATCGTCTTCAGTCAGGCCCGCAAACAGGTTCTGGAACGCACTGGCGGACACTATCCGGCAGCTTTGCGGGCCATCGAGGTCATCGAGGTCGGGGTGCGCCAGGGCCTCGAAGCCGGACTGCGGGCAGAGGCACGGGCCACAGGAGAGCTTGCTGTCTCACCGGTCTGCAAGAACCTCATCCACATCTTCAAGATGATGGAGACCTCCAAGCACGAGAGTGTGGACGTCGAGGCAGGCCTACGGCCAATTCGCGAAGCTGCGGTGCTGGGGGCTGGTGTCATGGGCGGCGGCATCGCACAGATCCTCGCCCAGCAGGCCCAGATCCCCGTACGCCTCAAGGACATTGGAATCGCCCCCCTGGCCACGGGTATGGCCCACGCCAATGAGCTCTTCGGAAAGCTGGTCGAGCGGCGGCGACTGACCCGTCCGGAGGCGGCAGAGAAAATGAACCTCCTGCTGCCCTGTCTCGACTACTCGGGCTTCCGGAGGGTCGATCTGGTCATCGAAGCCATCGTCGAGGATCTGGAGATCAAGCAGAAGGTGTTCTCGGAGGTCGCCGAGCAGGTGGGTCCAGAGGCGGTGCTGGCCACCAACACCTCATCTCTCTCCATCGACCTCATCGGCCGAGACACCCCCAACCCCGAGCGGGTCGTGGGAATGCACTTCTTCAACCCCGTAGACCGAATGCCTCTGGTCGAAGTCATCCAGGGGTCGAGGACAAGTGCTCAAGCCCTGCAGACGGTCCTGGCCCTGTGCCGTCGATTGGGCAAGACCCCGGTGGTCGTGCAAGACGGCCCCGGCTTTCTCGTCAACCGTATCCTCATGTTCTCCATGACCGAAGCGCTGTGGCTGCTGGACGAAGGTCACTCGATCGAAGACATCGACAGGGCGATGACCGACTGGGGAATGCCCCTGGGGCCGCTGGCGCTGATCGATCAGGTGGGCATCGATGTGGCCGTGAAGGTGTCGCACATCCTGGCCGAGGCCTTCGAGAAGCGCCTCGTCCTGCCGGCGTGGGTCGACAGCCTGGCCGAGCCCGGCCGACTCGGGATCAAGACCGGCTCGGGTTTCTACCTCTACCAAGGGGAGAAGCGGTCCAAGCCCGACCCGGCAGCCTATCGAATCCTCGGCCTGGCCACGCCACAGGGAGCGTCCGACCAGGGGCGTCTGGTGGATCGGATGGTCCTGCCCATGGTCAACGAAGCGACCCGTTGCCTCGCAGAAGGCCTGGTGCGAAGTCCTTCGGACCTCGATCTGGCGATGATCATGGGAGCCGGTTTTCCACCCTTTCGCGGTGGGCTCTGCCGGTGGGCAGACCTTCAGGGGCTCGAGGACCTGGCGACGATCATGTGGCAGCTTGCCGACCAGGTCGGAGAACGCTTCAGTCCCTCGGCGGCTTTCATCGGAGCGGTCGACGGTAGTGGCATCTACGCCACCTATGGCCAGGAGTCCGAAGTCTGAAGCGTCCACTACAGGTGTCAATCAGTGGGTTCCAACGTAGACAATGCCCCGATTCCGGTGGAAGACTGCGGACACCTTGGAGCTGCAACTGCCTGCCGTCAGCACCTTCGGGAGCAGGTGACTCGAAGATTTCCGCCTGGCCCGCAATTTGCAGCTTGCCAGAGTCTGGATCAGCTCAGCACAGATCGACAATCGACTCTGGCGTCACAGTCTCTCGAATCTAGAAGGAGCTCCTCGATATGCGACCACTAGCCTGTCTGATGACGGCCCTCGCCATTGTAGGCATGGTGCCGAGCGTTTCGCCGGCCCAGGATGAACCCCAGTCAGAATTCCGCGGGCAGATCGATGTGACCGAAGTGCTCCTCGACGTGCTGGTCACCGATTCGTCCGGCAATATCATTGTGGGACTGCAGCCGGATGATTTCATTGTCCATGACGGCGGAGAACAAATCGTCGTGACCTCGGCCACCTTCTACAGCAACCGGCGATTTGTCGAGTCGGCGCAGGTGGCACAGCGACTGGGGGTCGAGCCGGATGAGGTGCCTTCGGACCGCTATTTCATCCTGTTCTTTCACGACCAGCGCTTCGAAGACCCCTCGATCACCTCCAACGTCCTGGACGCACTACGCTGGGCGAAAATCTGGGTCGAAGAGGAAACCCTGGCCTACGACTATGTAGCGGTCTTGAGCTACGACGTCAAGCTGAAGATCCACCAGGACTTCACACTCGATCGCCAGGCGCTGCTCGACGCCCTCGTTAGCGTCGCCAAGATGAAGGACCCCGAAAGTACCTGGCCGTCACGCACCGCCATGCACGAGGGACCCTCGCTGCGCCAGAACCTGCCGCAGGGCAAAGAGCTCCGGAGGCAGACCCGCCGAATCTACAGCGGACTGGCCCTGACTGCCGAGGCTGCGGGCTACATCGTGGGGCGCAAGAACATGCTGCTCTTCAGCTTCGGCTTCGGCAATCAGAACGACTTCGGAACCTATCTTCCCGATGTGCGCTACTACCCGCCGATGATGGAAGCGATGAACACCAACAATGTGGCGGTTTACGCCATCTCGTGGTTCAGGAACCTCGGCTTGGAGACCACCGGACAGGATGAGCTAGAAAACGTCCTCAGCCTGCTGGCTGCCGACACCGATGGAACTTACTACTTCAATTTCGTCAACTTCCAGACACCGCTGATCAAGGTAGTCGAGGACAACAATGGCTACTACCTCCTGAGCTACAGTGCCGAGCACGAGAGAGGCAAGAAAGGCTACCAGCGGGTGGAGGTTACGACCCGAAATCCCGAGTTCAAGGTCCGGGCCCGGAATGGATATCTCTACGGGGAGTGACAGGAGAAGCTCAGCCGAGCCGATTTGTATCGAGTCGAAGAGCTACTCGTCGGGGTTTGACCCGGTTGGCACGTTCTGCGCTCCATCGCCATCATCGGAGTCGAAATGGAGTAGGACAACCGTGATGTTGTCAACGCCACCAAGGGCATTGGCGTGCTGGACCAGGGCGGCGGATCGATCCTCGAGAGCCTCCGCTCTCACCAGATGAGATCGAATCTCCTCGTCGCTCAGCATCGTAGTCAATCCATCCGAGCAGAGCAGGAAAAGATCACCCGCCTCCACCTCGATCTCCTGCACGTCGACGTCGACGTCGTGCTCGCCTCCGATCGCTCGAGTCACGACACTCTTGAGCGGATGCGAACGGGCCTGATCCTGTGAAAGGTAGCCGGCCTTGACCTGCTCGTTGACCCAGGTATGGTCCTCGGTGACCAATTCCAGGCCGCCGTTGCGCAATAGATAGGCCCGGCTGTCACCGACGTGGGCAACCGAAACGGACTTCGGCCCGAGGTTCAGGCCCACTACGGTCGTTCCCATGCCGGCTAGCGCCTGATCCTCGGCCACTGCCCGGACAACCCTATCGTGGCCCGCTTCGATGGCCGATCGCAGGGCTCGAGAGATCGACGACGCGGTGTCGCTGTCCGACTGCCGGTCAGACTCGCTTGGATCGCTCCGCCGCAGGAAGTCCGATGCGGCCTCGATCGTCAGACCCGACGCCACCTCTCCATTGCCATGTCCGCCCATGCCATCGGCGACCAGGAAGAAGCCGTGCTCCAGGTCGACATTGAAACTATCCTCGTTGTGGGCACGCGTCCGCCCCACATCCGACAGTCCAGCGGCTCTAACCTGTAATGCAAAGGCAGTCACGACTCGTCCTGTCAGCTCTTCCTGGCCTTACGCGCCTGACGAAGAGCCAGCTGGACCTCGGGATCGTCGCCGCCGAAGGTGAGCGCATTCTGGAGATACCTTTCGGCACGTGAGGTCATGCCGGCCTGCGAGGCCAACTGGCCGGCCAGTTTCAGGTAGGTAGCATTCATCGAGTCCAGCTCGCAGGACTTGGCAGCGGCTGCAAGGGCCCGGGACAGCCACGCAGAGCGATGATTCAGCGCACGTGCCAGGTAGTACCACGCCTGAGCATCATCGGGACTCTCCTGGGTGGCCCGCTCGAACCTCTCAACCGCTTGCGTGTAGTTCTTCTTCTTGTAGGCTTCCACCCCACGCCGCACATAAACCCGAGCCGCCTGGCTCGAAACGGCATCGTTGGAACTCTGGGTGCGTTGCGTCTTCTCCTGGTCGTACCGGCGCCGCCGATCGGGATCGACCAGTACGTTGTAGGCCTGGGTAACCTCCTGGAACTGGGCCTCGGCCTGATCCTTCTCCTCCACGGAGAACCGATCGGGGTGCTTCTCACGAGCCAGCTGAAGAAATTGCTCGCGAATCTGCTTCGTCGTTGCATTACTGGGCACGCCCAGGATTGTGTAGTAGTTCTCGCTCATGGCATTGCCGTCAACTGGACTTGATCTTATACAACCTTGCGGCGGTTGATCGAACCACGTTCGAAACATTCCGATCCCGACTCAAAACCCTCAAGTCCTTGACTCCGAGCCGGGGAACCAGGCGCGCCGACAGGCCGACGGGAGTGCGCGGGTTCTTCACCAGAGCATGCATGATGGCGTATTTCCTCCCCCACTGTCGACTCCGGGCAATCGTCTCGAGGACTTCGTCAGCCACCACCTTGCTGGCGGCGATCTTCTCGACCTCTCCATCGGCCAGGGCATTGCCCATCATCACCGACACCGCGACCATGGGATTCTTGTCCTTGATCAGGATATTGCGCAGCGTGCGTGACGCACCCCGGCTAAGCTTGAGACGCACCGGAACCGGCAGCGTTCGGATCTGGGCCTCGCTCAGACCCGTGACCTCGTCCGATTCACCGTCGGCAGGTTCCTTTCTGGCCCAGGTGATCGCTTCATCGACCTCCTCGTCTGTCGGTTGTCTCTCCTCGACCTCGGGGACCTCGACCGTTTCGGGACGGCGCAGCCGGGGAAGCAGGTGTTCACGATACTCCCCGATTCGTCTTTCGGCGAAAGGGCTCAGCTCGGGATTCTCCCCCAGGCGGTCCAGGATCGACGGCTCCTCGAGAATGGCGTCCTGACGCAAGAGGAGGATCTCCTGCAGGTCGGGTGACAGTCCTACCGCCATTTCCGAGAGCACCCCGGGGGGGACGAGTCGATGCTGAATGATCGTTTCGGCGAGCAGCAGGTGATCGGTCCTGGACGCGAAGTACGTGACCACCTCGACCTGGTCGGAATCGGCGATGACGGCGGCGACGATCTCGGGCTCGAGACCCGCCAGCGACTCGTGAGCGGCCGCCGCGACCTTCTCGTCCGAGATGCAGCTGAGGCGGATCTGCAGCGGAATCATCAACTCCAACGGTAGAGGGAACATGCCTCCGGCTACGAGGAGCTGCAGCTCCCGATTGTCGCCGGATAGGACCCTTTCAGCGAGAGTTTGAGCCGAGCCGTCTTCGTTCACGGTTCTGTTCGATCCAACGCCTGCAATGTGCCGAGGTCGATCTCGAAGCCTCGCAACACCTGACCAGCCGGAGCCGACACGGGGAACGGCTGCCCGTTGACCTCGATGCGCACCGCTTCCGGGTTGCCGAAGGTCAAGGTAACCCTCTCCTGAGCCTCGATTCGTAGCGATTCACCCGGGACGTGCAGCTCACTGATCTGTCCTTCCCCGTCGATCGTGGCCTCGATCCAACAGTCCTCGGTAAAGTCGATGGTGATCGATAGCGGCACCGCAGTTTCTGACTCGACCTCGACGACCGGAGGCAATCTAGGAACTGGCTGTGGCACTGGGGCTGCCATGGGTGGCGGCTCCGAGTGATCGTCTTCTCGAAACGACTCTGCGAAGTAGGCGAGAGCCGCGACTATCGCCAACAACACCAAGGCCGCCAGAGCCAGGAGCACGCCGGTGGGGCGTTTCTTGTCTCGTATTCGTACGACTGGAGCATCGGCGACCTCCTCGAGCTCGGCCTCATCCTGTGCAGTCAGATAGGAGTTGACGACCTCGTCGGCATCGAGACCGACGTAGCGAGCGTACTCCTTGAGGAAGCCGTGTGCGAAGACCGGTGCCGGCAGCACATCGAACCGATCTTGCTCGAGAGCTTCGAGATACCGGATGCTGATCTTGGTGACGTCGGCGATCTCGCGCAGACTGATCTCGCGCAGCTCGCGCTGCCTACGAAGCCAGGTCCCGAAGGCAATGACGTCGGCCTCCGAGCCCTGTTCCCAGGGGGGCTGCCGGTTGCTGTGTCGGTTTGGTGAGGACATTTGCACAGACTCGAAACAGTGTCTTCCAGTCGCCAAGTGCAGAACTGCAGTGTACAACTGAAAGCTACTCTAGTGAACCTCTCGAGGCCTGGTCAAATCTCCCCTCGAGCAGCGCCCTCAGGCCGGCTCACGACCCAGGAGCGTCCCGGCACGCCTTCGCACCGCCATCGACAGTCGCCGGTCTTGATAGACAGCCCTCAAATCGGATTTCTTGAGCTGTGAGAGAAGGCCGAGGACAATCTCCGGCGGAGTTCTCGCGTTCCGACAAAGTGCCGACTTCACACCATAGTGGATTCCCCATTTTCGATGCCTGGCAATGAGCGTCAAAATCTCGGGCCTGGCCCGATCACTGCCGAGCAGAGGCATCAGGCTGCCCTCGGTCAACCGGGTGTTGTCCAGCAGGGCATCGATCACCCTCGGATCGGAATCCATCCGCAGCTGTTGGACCAACACCGGGCTGGCTCGGCGGGCAATCGACATCCGCTCGCCAACGGCCAGAACCGGCAGTCGCTGACGTATTTGGAGATCGGCACTGTGCCGCACGTTTGGCGGCACACGGGCATCACCACTGATCTGCAGCAGATCGCCCCAGAACAGTGTGGGCACCAGTCGCCGGGCCCTGATCTCCGGCGTTCGGGGATGGCAGACAAGGCTTCGCTTGATCTCTGAGAATGCCAGCAGCCGGCGCTCCTCCAACAAAAGCTCAACCCCCTGTTGGGTGAGAAACGGATTGCGGAGAACCTGTCGCACTTCGGGTACGTCCAGCTCCGCGCGATGCTTTTTCAGGAGCTGCATCAGTTCTTTCGCATCGGCCTCGCGCAAACGAACCTGCAGGCTCCGGGACGACCGCTCACTCATTCGGTAAGTACTCTAACCCCGCGGCTGCCAGGCCGCAGTGCACCACGTGCACGCCGGTGGAGATCCGGTAGGACATTGAGGGGGTGAGGGCTTGAGGGCGTAGGGCCACCAACGGTTCATGACCTCAGGCCCCCAAAGACCGGCCGGAGGTACGACGGACGTCTCAACCCCCAAGCCCTCAACGATCGTCCGGAAGGAACGCCTGGACGCCGCAACCACCAGGCCGCCCGCTGGGGCGGCCTGGTGTACAATTCCGCCCCGGCATGACTGACTCGGCAGACATCCGCCAACTCATCGACACTGGAGACTTCGACTCCATCGAAGATCGATGGCTCGAGCGACTGACCACTAAGCCTACGGATCACCAATTCTTCGTCGATGTGGCGCAGGCTCTCGCCGCAGCTGACGAGAGAGACCTCGCTGCTTTTCTGATCGAGCTTCTGGAGGAGCAGGTGCAGGAGACCGGCGACTGGGCGACCCGACTGGAGATCCTGCGTTCCGTGGACTGGCTCTATCCAGATGCGGCCGAGCTTCACGCCACCATCCTGGAGACTGTTCGTCGGCTCTTCGAGGACTCGCCCAGCCTGGAGGGCCTGATCGAAAAGGTCGGATTGCTACGGGCCAGAGAGGACATCCCGAAGACCTGGTCCAAGGTCAACAAGTTGCGAGGGTTGCTGCGATTCGAGGTCGGCGCTCCGGTCTGGATGGAGGGCAAGGGCGCGGGGAGAGTCACAGAGGTGAATCTCGAGCTCGGCAACTTCAAGGTCGACCTCGAGCACCAACCCGGTCTCAGGGTAGGGTTTCTAGCCGCCGCCAAGCTCCTGCAGCCGCTACCACCCGGCCACATCCTGCGTCGCAAGCTGGAGGATCCCGACGGGCTTCTTCGGCTCAAAGTCGAGAGCCCCGGTGAGCTGCTCCTGGCTCTCCTGCGCAGCTACCCGCAGCCTCGCTCTGCCGGCGACATCCGGCGTGTGCTCACCGGCATCGTCACCGACGGTGAATGGACCTCCTGGTGGTCGGCTGCCCGCAAGCACCCCCAGATCCTCACCAAAGGCTCCGGGAGCCGCCAGACCTACACCTGGGCCGCCAGCGACGCCGACGCCATCGACTCGATGATCCAGGGATTCAACGCGGCGGATCCGAAACGGAAGATCGAGCTCTTCCGAAGGAACTCCGGTCGCTCCAACGAGCTCAAGGCGGCGATGGTGACGAAGCTCCAAGAACTGGTCGAGGAGTCCCTGACCCGGGATTCCTCGATCGCCCTCGCAGTCGCCCTCACTCTCGAAAAGGCCGGAGCATCCCCTACGGGCGACTCCTCGCCTACCGCGATCGTCGAAGCCCACTCGCAACCGGCGAACCTCGTGTCGGCGATCGAAGACCGATCCCTCCGAGAACAGGCCATGCAGCTCACCCGCACCTGCCGGCCGGACTGGGGACTGACCTTTCGAGCTCTCCTCGGAAGAGAAGAAGACACCCGGCTCCTCTCCCTTCTCGCCGACTCGATGGAGACCGACGAGAGGGACCATCTCCAGGCCTTCATCGACGACCTCATCAGCAAACCCCGGCCGATGCCCGCCGCCTTCGTCTGGCTGGCCGAGAACGCCGAATCGGAGCTCCTGTTCGGGGGCCGCAATCCACTGCGACTGATTCAGTTGATCATCTCGGCCCTGCACTGGCCCGAGTTCAACTCCTACCGCGTCAGGCTGACGAAGCTCTTCGAGACCGGCGGCCCACTGCCTCACCTCCTCTCTCAGCTCACCCCGGACCAAGCGATCCAGGCCGAGAAGGCCATCGAGCGGGCACCGCTCGAGGACTATCTCCGGGAACCTCTCGTCAACGCCCTGCATCTACGCTTCCCCGAGCTTCGTCCGGACCAGGAGATTCCGCTATATGCGACCCCACAGTCCATCGATGCACGTCGTGTGGAGCTCAAGAAGCTCCTGAACGAGGAGATTCCCGCCAATCGCCGGGCCATCGAGGAGGCTCGGGCGATGGGCGATCTGAGGGAGAACTTCGAGTACAAGTCCGCCCGACAGAGGCACGAGTACCTTTCGGCCCGAGTGGAAGCTCTCAAAGGGGATCTGGGAAGGGTACGGACCTACGACCCAGCCGACATCGACACCTCCGAGGCGCGAATCGGCAGCTGCCTGGTACTCGAATCCGACGGTGGCGAATCCCGGACTCTGACCATCCTCGGCCCGTGGGAGAGCGCCCCCGAGAAGGGAATCATCTCCTATGACTCCGAGCTGGGGCAGTCGCTACTCGGCATCAGGGTCGGAGCCCTCGTGACGGTCGAAGGTAAGGAGTACGAGCTGACGCAGATCGAGGTCTGGAGCTAACCCGACCTTCAGCGGCTGGCCGCCGAGACCCGGTACTCGCCATCACCCTCGGCTTGACCATAGTAGCTGAGGATTCCACTGACGATGGCTGCCGCCACCTGCTGGCGATAAGCCATGGTCTGCATGAGCCTGCGATCCTGGGAGTTCGCCAGATTGCAGACCTCCAGGAGGACCTCGGCGGGGATCGCGTTGTAGCGCAGCACGGCAGGCACCCAAGCCCGTCGCTTGCGGATGACCTTTTCTCGAACGGGCTTGTCGGGATGCACCGCCAAACTGCGCTCGTGGAAAGCACCCAGGATGTTGGCGGCCAGCTCTCGCGACAGCCCCTCGCTCTTCACCCGCTCTCGATTCGAGTAGCTGACCTGGGGACGCTCCTTGACTTCCCGCCGTGAAGCATAGACAGCGCCGCTCTTGCCGTAGGTCCCTGTCCGGTACCTCGCGCCGGGTATGTAGACCATGGCCCCTCGCAGGGAGGAGTGGAGCGAGTCGGCGTGAATTGAAACGAACACCACCTTGTCGGGATCGCCGCCCTGCTCTACCGCCTGCCGGTAGATGCTGTTGGCCAGGTACCATCGCAGGTGTACCCCGATCCTCGAATCCTCGATCTGATAATTCGGCGTCGACAGAACCCGATGGCTCTTCGAGTAGGGCAGCTGATCCCGCTCGATGACGGAGTGGGCGGAACCATCCTGCGTCGTGGCGATCACCGTCGCAGCCGTGTTGGTCTCCAGGATCCGCATGGCCCGGACCATGATGTCGTAGACATAGAGACTCTCCCAGACTCCGGAGACCGATGCGCCGACGTCCTTGCCTCCATGCCCAGCATCCAGGACCACGGTAACGCCACTGAGTCGACTGGCCCTCACTACATTGCTGAACTGGGCGCTCGCCATCAGGCCCTGCTCGTATGCCTGGCGCTCGGGGTGTCCTGCTGGAAGGTACTCGGGAAGCAGCAGTTTGAACGGAATTCTCACTTCGTAGCCGATGGCTATGTCGGTGACATCTGGAATGCCGCTACCGGCGGCCACTTCCTGAGCCAGGGCGTTGACGTCTTCGGCAAAGACCCTCCCGGTAAAGCGCACCACGACGCTCGAGTAGAGCGCCTCTCCCGGCTTCAGACGATAAATTGCGAACTCTCCCTTCTGGTCGGCACCGTACTCGAGATGGTATGGCGAGCCGGGAGGTAGCGCAGACCGCAGAGAAGGGCGCAACAGATTAGCCGGGATGAGGATCACCTGACCGGGAGTCAGATCGTCGTCGGTGAGTCGGTTGTTCTTCCGAATGGCCCCATAGTTCTCGCCCTGGCCGGTGAACCACTCGGCCAGATGCCAGAGGCTCTCTCTCGACTGTCCGTTGGCGCTATGCACCCGATGCTGCCAGCCTTCGGCGACCGCTCGGTCGTCTTCGAACAGTGCCCTCACCACCTGCACCTGGTAGTCGCTGTTCAGCACCGCAAAGGGCACCCGATAGCGGATGCCGGCCTTCAGCCTCTCCGAGCCACCGTTCTCTGCCGCTACCTGGGTGGCGGCGTCCTCAGTCGAGCAGAAGCGGCGGTTGAAGCTCAAGAGCCCTTCTCCCCTCCTCGGCGAGGCCTCCAGGAAGAGATTCTGACCCTCGGTCAGCACCGCCACCGTGCCGTCGGGCAGGTGGACCCTGAGCGCAGCCCGACTCGCCTCGGAGTTGTCCGCCGAGCCAGGGGGTCCCACAACGAAGAGGCACGACAGGACCGCGACCAGTGCTACTAGGGTCTGCCTCAAATCGAAATTCCCCTTGATTCGTCGATAGTTATAACCATTTGTTAAAGTTGAATTTTAGTGTTGTCTGGCCCGCCAAGGCAACTGTGGAAATTCACGGGCTCATGAGAAATGCGGGTTGGA
>JAUVRX010000081.1 GCA_030597375.1 Acidobacteriota bacterium | reverse complement strand
GCCAATGGGGCCTGGCCGAGTCTCTGACCCTGGCCATCTTCGGCGGCGTCGGGTTCACCATCGCCATCGTCCTGATGGCCGGCATTCGCGAGGAGCTCGAGCTCTGCGAGGTACCCGAGTCCCTTCGCGGAGCCGCCATCACCATGATCGTTGCCGGAATTCTCGCCCTCGCCTTCATGGGTTTCTCCGGTGTCGGCGCCAATGTGGAGAAGCTGCTCGGCCCATGACCCTCCTCGTCGTCGCACTCGCCTCCTCGACGCTGCTGCTGTTGGCGGTCTTCATGGGCTTCGTCCTCGGCTGGGCCAACAAGGCCTTCTACGTCGAGGTCGATCCCCGTGTCGAGGAGATCGATGCCGTCCTGCCGGGCGCCAACTGCGCCGGTTGCGGGTATATCGGCTGTGGCGAGTATGCCGAGGCGGTGGTTCACGACGGGGCCTCGGTGGCGCTCTGCGCCCCAGGAGGCGAGAGCTGCGCCGTGGCGGTGGCCGAGATCATGGGTGTGGAGGTCGAGGAGACCTGGCCCTACCGAGCCGTGGTTCACTGCAGTGCCACCCTGCCACAGCGGCTCGGCATCAATGACTATCGGGGCGAGCCCACCTGTGCCGCAGCCAATCTGGTGGCCGGTGTCCAGGGCTGCGTCTATGGCTGCCTCGGCCTGGGAGACTGCGTCGAGGCCTGCACCTTCGACGCCATGAAGATGATCTGGGGTCTGGTACAGATCGACTACGAGAAGTGCACCGGTTGCGGCGCCTGCGTGGAGGCCTGCCCCCGGGGGATCATCAGCCGGATTCCCTTCAAGGCAGAGCGGGTGCTCGTCGTCGCCTGCTCCAACAAGGACTTCGGCAACGACGTCCGCAAAGTCTGCCAGGTCGGCTGCATCGGCTGCGGCGCCTGCGCCCGGCTCAGTGACCTCTTCACGATGGACGCCAATCTGCCCACCCTCGACTACGAGGGCAATAGCGTCGAGAAAGGCGACTTCGAGAAGAGCCTGGAGAAGTGCCCGATGGAATCCCTGGTCTACGTCGGAAAACCGTCGCCCGAAGACCTCGCAGCGACGATGGATGAAGAGCTGCCCAGCCGTGTCGAGCCCGAGTTCGAGACGACGGTGGATCAGGCCGAGTGGCGGGGCTGATTCAGGGCAGCTCGAATTCGGAGCTCACGAGAAGAGCCGAGAAACCCTCGCTGGCTTGGATCCGGTACTCTCCGGCCTTCCCGCCGGTCACGATCAGGGCCTCGATCCCCTCATCTTCGGGCAGCAGATCCAGGCCCTCCGGGCCCAGCACCGCAAGTGCCGTAGCCCAGGCATCCGCGGTCATGGCATCCCGGGCCACGACGGTCACCGAGGAAGCCGACGCTGCCGGATACCCGCTCCGAGGGTCGATCACCTCACTGTATCGCTGCCCTTCGATCTCCACGAAACGAGCGTAGTCTCCACTGGTGCAGACCGCGGCGTCGCTGAGCGTCATCTCCCCCCAGGCTCGAGCTTCGAACGGGCTTCGGATCCCGACCGACCAGCCCTGACCTTCTGGACCGACCCCGAAGACCCGCAGATCCCCTCCCACCTCAACCAGCCCTCCGGAGGCTCCGGCGCGCCGCATGGTCGCCAAGGCCTGATCGATGGCATAGCCCTTGGCGATGCCCGAGGGCTCGACGCCGGCCGAGCCAAGGCTCTTCCGAGCCCCGTTCTCCAACAGGTCGATCTGCGACCAATTCGACTCTTGCCGACGCTGGGCCAGGTCCTCGTCGGTCGGCAGCACCCCTTCTTTCCCCGCCAGGCGCCAGCGCTCGATGAGCGGTCGGCAGGTGACGTCGAAGGCTCCATCGGTCTGGTCGAACAGCCCACGTGATGCCCGCAGTACCTCGAGGGAGTCGGTGGAAAGCGACACCTGCTCCCCGGCCGATGCGACATTGAGGCGGGATATCTCCGACTCCTCGATCCAGGTGCTCATGAGAGCCTCGATGCGGCGCAGCTCGGCCTCGGCGGATTGCAGAATGTTCCGAGCCCGCTTCGAATCTTCGGATGGCAGAGCCACCGCCAGGCTCGTCTCTGTGCCCATGACCCCGACTGGCTCGCTGACGAAGATCTGGAGCGAGTCCTGCCGGGTTTCCGAAGCCCCCTGACAGGCCACCAACACCATGGCTCCAGAGGCCACCAGCAAAGCGACGGCGTGCTGCTGGACTGACTTTCTCATCGCTTCTCGAGTCCCGGGTGGCCAAGGTGGGCGGTCGTCGTATGGATCTCGTTCTCCAGGTAACGGGCCATCGAGCACCTGCGAGGAACGCCTCTACGACTTCGTAGCCCGAACCGTTCAGACAGTGCTCAATAGCAGCGGAGAACCCAGCTTGGCGGCATAGTTGGGACGGTAGCGCTCCGGGTTGTAGAGCTGTTCCACGTCTACCCGGCGGGCGCCATTCCCCGGGTCGGGAAGTCCTGCCAGTGCGTACCTGCCGTCGCGGATGGCGACCATCCGGCCGCTCACTCCGTCGGCGATGATATCGAGTGCGATGTTGGCAAAGGTGATGGCCACCATCTGATCGAGGGAATCGGGGTCGCCGCTACGCAGGTCATACGTCAGATCACTGGTCATGGTCTCGTGACCGGTCCGCCGTTTCACCTCTTCGGCCAGGGCGTGCCCGATATCGACCTTCTTGCGGTGGCCGTAGGCGTCGGCCTCGCCGTATTCAGCCACATCCTGTCCCTTCCAGACCGCCCCTTCGGAGGCCACCACCAGCGAGTAGTTGCTGGGATTGTTCCGCTTGTCCTCCACGAGCAGGTCACAGAGGTGATCGAGGTCGAAGGGAACTTCGGGGATCAGGCAGCGGGTCGAGGTCACATAACCGGTATAGAGCGCCGTGAAGCCGGAGTCGCGACCGAAGATGCGAAAGATACCGATCCTCTCGTGAGACCCCAGCGTGGTGCGCTGTCGGGTGATCAGGTCCTTGGCCCGGGTGATGGCGGTGGAAAAACCGATGCAGTACTCGGAGCCCGGCACGTCGTTGTCCATGGTCTTGGGGATGGCGACGACCGGCACGCCCTCCTGGTGCAGACGGCCCGCGAAACTGATGGTGTCGTCGCCGCCGATCACGATCAACGTTCCGATATCCAGTTGTTCGAGATTGCGCAGGACCACCGAGGTCATGTCGACAAGGTGAGCCTGAGATGGCATGGCCGCCACCTCCGATTGGGAAAGGTGCGAGGGTGCTTTCGACACATGCACCCGCTGTGGGTTGGTGCGTGAGGTGTGCAGAATCGTGCCGCCGCTGCGGTCGATCGTGCGGGTGTTCTCCCGGGTCAGGCGGCGGATGTAGACCGGGTCATCACCCTTGCTCAGATCCGCATGGGTCAGACCCTCCCAACCCCTGCGAATGCCGATCACCGGGCGACCCATCTCGTGGGCTCGATATACCGCCGACTTGATGATCGAATTCAAGCCGGGCACGTCGCCGCCGCCCGTCAGAATGCCTATTTGCTTACCGCTTGCCATGTCGTAGCTTCCTATAGCTCCTCCGAGGAGCGGCAAGGATGCACCAGCCGGACGAAAAGGTCAACGGGGTCTTCGATCCCGGAGAGTTAAACTCTCGTCATGGCCCCTGATCCGATCTACCTCGACTACAACGCCACGACACCGATCGACCCGGGAGTGGCGGAGGCGATGCTACCCTTCCTACACCGCCACTTCGGCAACCCGTCGAGCTCGCACGCTTATGGCATCACGGCTGCTCAGGCCGTCAGCGCGGCTCGCCTCCAGGTCGCCGATTTGCTGCATGCAAAGCCCGACGAGATCGTCTTCACCAGCGGCGGTACCGAATCGAACAACATGGTGATCCAGGGCCTGGCCTGGCGCCTGGCCTCTCAAGGGCGCCACATCATCACCTCCCTGGTGGAGCACCCGGCAGTGATGGAGCCCTGTTACTCACTGGAGAGGCGCGGCTTCTGCGTGTCGTATCTACCGGTCGACGGAAAGGGACGAGTGGATCCTGAGACGGTCTCGAGCGCCATCACCTCCGAGACGATCCTCATCACCATCATGCACGCCAACAACGAGGTGGGCGCCATCCAGCCCATCGCCGAGATCGCTGCCGTCGCCCGCGAACACGGCGTTCTGCTCCACACCGACGCCGCTCAGTCCGTCGGCAAGATCCCGACGCGGGCCGACGAGCTCGGAGTCGACTTCCTGAGCCTGGCCGGGCACAAGCTCTACGCTCCCAAAGGCATCGGCGCCCTCTACATTCGCTCTGGCCGACACCTCGATCGGTTGATCCACGGGGCGAGTCACGAGTCGGGAAGGCGTGCCGGGACCGAGAACGTCCTCGGAATCGTCGGTCTGGGGAAGGCCTGCGAGCTTGCTGCTGAACGACTGGAGGGAGGTCACGGTCACAGCCAAGCTCTCCGCGACCGTCTCTGGGAGGGCCTCCATGGCCAGTTGCCCGATCTGCGCCGCAATGGCGACCCTGAAACCTGTCTGCCCAACACCCTGAGCGTCAGCTTTCGAGGTGTCGATGCCGCCACCCTTCTGGCCGAGATCGGTGACCGTGTCGCCGCCTCGGCCGGCGCGGCCTGTCACGCCGAGGGGGTCGAGCTTTCCGCCGTCGTGGCAGCCATGCAGATTCCCATGGACTACGCCATGGGTACGGTGCGCTTCTCCGTCGGACGCCCAACCACCGAGGCCGAGGTGGACACCGCCGTGCAGGTGGTCTCCGAGGCGGTCCAGCGCTTGCGCGAGGTGGCCTCTCCTACTCGCTGAAAGTCGGGCTCCTAGACGAGGCTCGCCTCAGAGAGTGGCTTTTTGTCCACGATGCGCTCGGTCCCCAGGGCCGAGAGGTCCAGGGTGGGCTCGACCCCCAGTATCAGCTCAGCCAGATGCCGGCCCACAGCCGGTGCCTGCTGCAATCCATGGCCCGAGAAACCGTTGGCGTGAAACAGGCCCTCGAGATCGGGCCATTCGCCCAGGATGGCGTTGCCGTCCAGGGTGTTGACGGCATAGAGCCCGGCCCAGCCACGAATCAGGCGGAGGCGGTCGAAGGAGGGTACCCACTGCGCCAATCCGGGCCAGAGGAGGTCGGTGAACCGGCTCTCCTGCCAGCTGAAGCTGTACCCTTCGGGGTCCTCATCCAGGGACTTGCCCACAAGCAGCAACCCCGGGGCCTCGCTGCGGAAGTACAGCCCTGAGGGGAATACCGTCAGGGGAAGGGGTTTGTCGAAATACTCCGGAGTCTCGACCACGAAGACCTGGCGTTTCACAGGCACGACAGGTAGATCGATGTCGGCGGTGCGGGACAGCTCCGCAGCCCAGGCGCCGGCACAGTTGACCACAACAGGGGCAGATAGGAGCTCTCCCGACGCCACCCGAATTCCTTCCACGGTGCCACGTCGGGTGACGATCTCCTCGGCCTCACCCGCGACAAACTCGACGCCCAGAGATGCGGCCTTGGCCCTGGTACCCATGAGCAGGGCGTAGCCGTCGAGGTGTCCATCCAGACGGCCAAAGGTCCCTCCACCGAGCCCTTCGGGCTTCAGGAAGGGATGGCGATTCGCGATCTCTTCGAGGTTCCACCACTCCACTTCACCGCCAAGAGATTTCTGCAGGGCCATAGAGCTCTCGACCTCTGCGTACGCTTTCGGGACGTGAAGGAAGAGATTCCCCTCCGGCCGGAAGCGAATATCTGGCCGTTGGCCCTCGACGCTCATCTCTTCGCCGAAGCGCCCGAACACCTCCAGGGCGTGGAGCGAGATCTGGATGTTCTCCCGCAGGCTGAATTGGATGCGGGCGTTGCCTACGGACAGAGCGGAAGAAGCGTTGGTGTAGGTCGGGTCCCGCTCCACGACGACGATGTCGAGCCCGGGATCGGATCTCACGAGGTGATAGGCGACAGAGCTTCCCATCACCCCTCCGCCCACCACGACTACGTCACAGACTCGCGGCCTGGTCATCGGTAAATAGATCCCTCTGTTGCTGCCCTCAAAGGGGGAGCTTGACGCCGAGCCCCTCCTGCAGAGCCTTCCGATAGACCAGGGGCGCCACCGCCATATCGTCGAGGGCGAGCCCCAGGTTGGCGGTCATGGTTCGCTCTCGAGGGTCCTGGCGACCAGGCTTCCTGCCGGTGACGAGCTCTCCCAGATCGGCATGGACTGAGGGAGTCTTCTGAAAGAAGCCGAGCTCCTGGTAATGGCGCAGTTGCGGGGTGTCGTCGGTGCAAAACTTGTCGACCTCTCCCAAGGCATCCGCGTGCCAGTACGAATCGAAGTCCACCAGGGATGCAAAGGCCCCTTCGCCGAGCCAACCCGCTTGAATGGTGGCGTGGGGAGTCTTGAGGATCGGGCCCGCAGTCACCACGATATCGCAGCCCTTCACTGCCTCCTCGGGACTGGAGACCGCTATTGCCTCGATGCCGAAGCGAGTTTCCATCTCCTGAGCGTACCCCTGTGCCAGATCGTCGTGGATGTCGTACGCCATGACCTTCTCGAGAGAGAAGAGAACCTTCAGGGCCTCCAGATTGGTCCTGGCCTGCACTCCACACCCCAGAACACCCACGACCGAGGACTCCGGCCGCGCCAGGTGCCGGGCAGACAGTGCCGTGGCGGCACCGGTCCGCACGCCCGTGATCCAGACACAGTCCATGACCGCCAGCGGCATCCCGGTTGCAGGGTCGTTGAGGACCAAGAGCCCGTTGATGTACGGCAATCCGAGCCGTTGGTTGTCCGGAAAGCCACTGACCCACTTGACTCCCGCCGACTCCAAAGCCGGGATATAGGCAGGCATGGCGTGAATGAAGTTGTCCCCACCGCCCGGATGAATCCCCGGCTTCGGAGGCATCTCTGCCCGACCCTCGCCGTGCTCCCGGAAGGCCTGCTCCAGGGCTTCGAGGATCTCGGGCATGCCCACATCGGTCGCGATCACGTCCTCCTGCGACAGGTACAGTAGCTCGCTCTTGCTCATGCCTCTCCCAATAGAGAAGGTTCGATCGGATTGCTGGTGGCCCGACGCCGACTTCGTCTTCACCAACGGTACTGTCCTCGCCGAAAGGGGGCAAGCCCTTCCCCTACAGTCTTCCTTGCTTGACTGCCTCAATACCCCACGCGGGAGAGGGACTGGGGGGGATCCTCAGTTGTCCGAATCAGGTTGCTGTGGGGCGTGGGACAGACGTTCGAGGATGTCGGACTGGAGTTTGGCGAGATTCTCGGGGGTTTCGGGGCTCGACGGGTCATCCGGAGGCTGCTGGAACACGCTTCTGGCTGCATCACCGAGGGCCTGCATCTGTTCGGTGTAGCGCCGACAGTGCCGGCACATCAGCAGATGGAAACGGACCGCCAGGCGGTTCTGCCAGCCGATCTGGTCGATATTCTCCGAGGAGACGGTACGGGCGACTTCCTTGCAGGTCAACAAAGCGCTCTATCCCTCAAGCCCATTTCGCTTCGAGGCACTCCCGGACACGGTTGCGCAGACGAAACAGCATTACACCCAGGTTAGTGCTGCTGACCTCCAGGATCTTACAGATCTCGTCGCTCGACAGCCCTTCGACTTCCCGAAGCACGAAGGCCAGGCGCTGATTCGGCGGCGCCGCTTCGAGGCAATCCGAGATCTCCTGGCGGGTCTCCTTCGCCTCCAGTTCGACATCCGCCGCTCTAGGTGGCTGACTCCAACTGCCGTTCTCATCGAAGCGGCTCTCGAAGACCTCGTCGATGTCGTCCATCTGGCGCGCCTTGCCCAGTTTCCGGCGGGTCTCCGAGATCTTGCGGTAGAGGATGCCGAAGACCCAGGTGCGCACATGGGACCTGCCTTCGAACCTCTCCGCCGACTCGACGAAGGTAGTGAAGGTGTTCTGCGCCACATCCTCCGCCTCTTGCGGATTCATACCCGCGCCTCGAGCTGCCCGCAGGATCTGGGGGAGATAGGTCTCGACGACCGCCTCCAGCGCCTCCGGATCACGAGCACGGATGCGCTCGGCCAACTCGGGACTGTCGAGAATCGCTCGATCTGGGGTTGACGCGGTCGTCATCAATTGGAGTTTCCAGTCGATCCTGTAAGAAGAGCTCGAAGCCTCTCACTCACAAAACGGAGAGCAGAGAGAGTCAACAGACCATCCACCTCATAGAGATACGCAACTCTCGAAGAATGAGTTTCCCGTACCACAGCCTACCCGATCACCCGTCAAGAGTGGAAAGGAAGGAAGACCATGGGAACAATTCATCCTCATACCGCCAACAGACCTCCCGGCCATCTCCGATACCCTGCCATCGACACCCCTGACTTCCATCATCGACAGCAAGGCAAGAGTCGCCTCGAAGCCTCCTGCCTGGCCGATTCCATTCGGCCCCTGGCCGAGAACCTGAGAAGACGGGTCATCGGCCAGGACGAGGCTCGCGAATCCCTCGTCTGTTCCTTCTCACGCTTTCTTTCGGGGCTCAATGACCCCTCTCGGCCCCTCCTGACCGCCCTGCTCCTGGGTCCTACTGGGGTGGGTAAGACCGAGACCGCCCGTTCGGTGGCTCAGGCTCTGTTCGGTTCGGAGAGAGCCCTCACAAGGGTCAACTGCGAGGAGTACGCCCACGGTCACGAGTTGTCGAAGCTCCTGGGGTCACCGCCTGGATACGTCGGCTTTGGAGTGGAACCCCTCTTGAGTCAGGGTCGTATCGACCGACCTCATCGAGAGTCCCAGCAAGGGGAGGCACTCCACGTCGAGAAAGGTACCTCCGTTGCCGACGAGATTTTTTCCGCTGGATCGGATCGATTCGTCTCGGTCATTCTCTTCGACGAGATCGAAAAGGCCCACCCAGCCGTGTGGAATGCCCTGCTCGGCATTCTCGAGGACGGCATGCTCACCCTGGGTGACAACAGCACCACCGACTTTACGCGCTCCATCATCCTCATGACTTCCAACGTCGGTAGCCGTGAGATGAGCGATCTCCTCGACGGTCGTCCGATGGGCTTCGGTCGAGATCACGAGGCGGCAGAGGCGGCCCGAGCCTCCCTGCAGGACCTGGCTCTGGCTGCCGCGCGCCAGCGCTTTCCCTTCGAGTTTCTCAACCGCTTCGATGAGATCCTGGTCTATTCTTCGCTCGAACACGAACATCTAGAAGAGATCTTCGACAAATTCCTCGCCGATCTCCATCAGCGAACCCTGAACCAGGCGGGCGTGCCCTTGTTGCTCGAGGTCGCACCCGAAGCCAAGGAGTTACTCATCGAACGCGGCACCGACCTGCGCTTCGGAGCTCGCCCCCTGCGACGAGCCATGGAGAAGGGACTGGTCGATCCCCTGTCGCGGTTCATTGCGTCGCGGAAGCTGACGGCGGGGGATGTGGTGGCGATCGAGGAAGAAGACGGAGAGCTCGCCTTCTATCGAAGCTCCCGTTCAGCCGAGATACTGGTCGCCTAGACCTGCCGGGCTAGATCTGACGAGCCAGATCCGTGCGGCGGAGTTTTTCGCCAAGGCCTCGGGCCAGATTGCGAAACAGCACCACACCGATGTCGGGTCGCTGACGCACCAGATCCTGCAGGTCTTCTCTCGGCAGGACCGCGGCGCGGACCGGTGTGCGCACCAGCGCGTCGGCAGAATGCTCGGTGCCCATGAGCAGGGAGACCTCTCCCAGACACTCACCGGGACCGACTGTGCCGACCGCTCTCTCGCCGGAGGCCATCAGGACTTGCACTTCCCCTTCGAGGAGCAGATAGGTCTCGTTGCATTTGTCGCCTGCCGAGAAGATCTTCTCTCCCCTGGCAAACGTGACCTGGGAACAGGCGCCACCGAGGCGTTGGACCTGCTCCTCGGTCAAACCCCCAAACAGTCGAATCTTCTCGGTCAGCTCCCCGATTCGGGGCAGGATCTGCTGGCGCTCGAAACCTCTGAGGATGAGCTCGGCGAGACCCTGGACAGGCGGAACCAGGGTCATGGACAAACGCTCCAACGGTGTCAGGAGACGAACCATCTTGAGGACGTCCAGTCGCTCGACCCGGTGAAAGGCGAGCGCCGGCACATAGGCCGCCGGGACATAGCCCATCTCCAACAGGGTGCGCTGCATGCGTGGCGAGTGGGCGTTGACGTCGATCTCCACGTAGCAGATGCCGTACTCCTGCCGGCATTTCCTCTCCAGCTCTCTCAGCAGGAGACGCACCGTGTCGTCCTCGAGGCAGATGAGCTCGAAGATCCGCG
>JAUVRX010000277.1 GCA_030597375.1 Acidobacteriota bacterium | reverse complement strand
TGCGGCTTTCGGCGACCTCGACAACGACGGCGATACCGACGTCGTCGTCTTCAACAACTCGGAGCCTTCACGCCTGCTGATCAATCAGGTGGGCTCGAAGCGCAACTGGCTGGGGCTCCGCCTGGTAGGCAAGGCGACACGGCGCGACATGCTGGGCGCCTGGGTCGAGCTGAAACAGCCGGATGGACCGACGCAGTGGCGTCGCGTACATACCGACGGCAGTTACGCCTCGGCCAGCGATCCGCGGTTGCTCTTCGGGCTGGCGGATCGAACGTCACCGGCTACGGCCCGGGTATCCTGGCCGAGCGGTGGGGTGGAGGACTTCGGCGATCTTGCCGTAGGTCGGTACACGGAGCTCGAGGAAGGTACCGGCAAGGCGGTCGAGTAGATCGCTCAACCCAACTCGCGAATACCAGGGTCTTGTGGCCAGCGGCGTTGAGCGTCCTGCAACAGGCTGCTGGCGGCCGAGGGCTGGCCGATCCTGCGCAGGGTGCGGCTGGCATCGACATGGGCCGCCGCGGTGGGATTCGCCTCCAGCATCCTCTGAAGAGCAGCTCGAGCCTCCTGTGGATTGTCCTGGAGGGTGTAGACGAGAGCCAGGTTGGTGAACGCCTCCCGTGTTGCTGGAAAGAGCTCGGCCTCCCTGGCGTAAGCCTCAGCGGCGTCGTCGAGCCTCTGCAGGTGGCCAAAACAGCTGCCCCGAAGGTAGTGGATCCTGCGGATCGACTGCCAGTCGGTGCGATCGCCGAACTCGGCGAGCGCCTGACCGGTCAGCTCGAGGGCCTCTTGCCATCGATCCTGGCTGAAGCGCAGCTCGGCGGCAGTGAGCAGAGGGCCGAGTCGGGAGCCGCGCCGCGCCAGAGCCTCCAGGACGATCGGCTCGGCAGCCTCGAGATCTCCCTGTCGGATGTGGATCTGGGCCAGGACGTCACGGCTCTGCTCGTGGCCATCGACAGCCAGCTCGGCGTACTGGCGGGCTTCGTCCAGCCGGCCCAGACCGAGGAGCGCTGAAGCCATGGCGCCGGCCACCGGCGGCGAGCCCCCGGAAAGCTCCATGGCGCGCTCGAAGGCATCGAGGGCCGCCTGCGGCTGTCCCATCGCCATGCGTGCGTGCCCCAGCTGTTCCCAGGCGTCGATCAGCTGTGGCTGGGTGTCGAGGACGGACTGGAACTTCTCGGCAGCCTGCTGGTAGCGACCCTCGGCATAGGCTTCGAAAGCGACCTTGAGCTCTTCGACCGTGGCCAACTGGCTCTTCGGATCGGGCAGCTCGGCGTCGTCGCTGCTTGCCGTCGATCCCAGATAGCCCAGTGCGGCCAGCTTCTGCCGGGTTTCGGCATCCTCCTCGGAGGGAGGTGCGAAGCTCTGCTCGTAGTCTTGGAGATGCTGGCGCATCCTGCCGAGCACCCGGCGATCGTCTCGTAGAAGGTTGTTCTTCTCTTGCGGGTCGCGCTCGAGGTCGTAGAGCTCCGGGTCGGGCCCCTGGATGTAGTGATAGGGAGGGTCGATCACCGAGAAGAGCTCGCTCCAGCGGAAGTGGAAGCGTGGGAAGAAGGTCTCTGCATAGAGCGGTCGCTGCTCGCTGGCGTCATCGCCATCCAGCAAGGAACGGCCTGGCAGGTCGTGGGCTACTTCGGCACCGAGGAGGGCTGCGAGGGTCGGCACCACATCGATGAGCCCTACTGCCCGCTCGACTGTCGATCCACCCCTGTCGGAGAACGGTAGTTTGAGCAGCAGGGGTACCTGCAGGGATTCCCGATAGAGCAGCAGTCCATGCTCGTAGTCGCCGTGATCGTAAAGCCCCTCGCCGTGGTCCGAAGTGAGCAGAATGATCGCCGAGTCGTAGACCTCGAGGCGCTTCAGCTCTTCGAGGAGCTCGGCGATCACCGCGTCGGCGGCTGCCACCTCGCCATCGTAGGCCGACTCGTAGCGTGAGGCGTAGGGCTCTGGAGGAGCGTGGGGGGTGTGCGGCTCGTAGATGTGGAAGAAGAAGAAGAAGGGTTCCCCGGCCACCGATTGCAGCCACTCCCGGGCTGCATCGAGGGTGTCGTGGCCATCTCGCTGCACGTCGCTGAGCAGGGTCTTGGCGCCGATCACCAGGCGGTCATCGTAGAAATCGAAGCCAGCGTCGAGGCCGGCCGTGGCGCGCAGGACGAACGTCGAAACGGCCGCGCCGGTCCGGTATCCGAGCTCCTCGAGGATCCGGGGCAGATAGGGCAGCCCCTCGCTCCGCAGACGGTAGCCGGCGTTGTCGCGAACACCATGCTCCGGGGGATACAGGCCCGTCAGCATGGAAACGTGCGCCGGCAGGGTCAGGGGGACGTTTGTGTAGGCCCGCCGGACGAGGATCGCGTCGGCGCTCAGGCTGGCGATCGCCGGCGTCGCGGTCTCATCGTGGCCATAGGCCGGCAGGCGATCGGAGCGCAGGGTGTCGATGGAGATGAGGATGACAGGCGTGCCCCGAGGCACCGAAGGTCCTGCCTCCTGCCGGCGACAAGAAAAGGCTCCGAAGCCGAGGGCCAGGAGCAGACAGACAATCTGCCCTCGCCTATTCACCCTGCAGCAGATACTCGAGGAAGTCCTGAGCCTCCGCCGCGCGCGGCGTGTCGGGAGCCAGCTCGATGAGCTTCTGGAAGTCGGCTGCCGCGGCCTCGTTGTCGCCCTGGTTGAGAAGAACGAGACCCCTGTAGTAGTAGGCTGCCGGTAGATCAGGGAAGTGTTCGACCACCTTCTGGAACTCGACCAGCGCCTCATCCAGATTGCCGGAATTGTAGAGGTCGATGCCGACATTCAGATAGGCATCGGCGTCGAGTAGCTCGCCTTCCGGCAGTCGCTCCATGAAGACCCTGGCCTCCTCCTCCCGTCCCTGCGCCACCAGCATGCCACTCAGCAGCTTGAGGGCGTCGACGTTGTCAGGCTCGATCTCCACGACCTTCCGGAGGGTCGCCTCAGCCTCGCCCAGGTTGTCTTCCTGGTAGTAGGTGCGAGCGATCCCCATCAGAACTGGAGGGTGGTTCTCCAAATCCAATTCTCCGAGAGCGGTCTCGTACTCGGCTCGGGCTTCGGCCGGCTTGCCCTCCTGGAGGAGCTCATTGCCTCGCTCGAGGAGCTCCAGGGACAGGGTGGCGGCGGCTTCGGCCAGCAGCTCTGGCGGGATGGGCCGCAGGGTGACGTTGACCGTGGGAGAGGTACCGAACTCGTTGGCCCCCACCGTGCCCTCGGAAGGGACATAGCCGGCATACTCGATGCGCACGTCCCACATGCCGTTCACCAGGCCCAGATAGCTCCAATTGCCCTTCTTGTTGGTGAGAAACGGCTCGGGTCCTTCGCCACCCCTCGTCAGAGTGATCGTGGCTCCTTCGATGGGTTGGCCGTCTGGATCTTTCACCACGCCTTGCAGGCGGCCTCGGCCGGCCCAATCCTGGGACAACGCAGGGCTTGCCACGACAGCCAGAAGAAGAGCTACCAGAACCAATGGAGCGACGTGTCGCATGCGGGTCTCCTCATGGAAAGCGGGCCGGAAAGCAGCCTCCTACGAGGTGGCGTCACCGGCCAGGGACGGCCCGCATTCTAGCAGAAAAAAAGCCGGGGGCTGGCGCCCCCGGCGGGAAAACAATGCGGTGAAGCTAAGAGCCTACCGCCAGCTCAAGCGGACACCAAGGCGGAAGACCCGCGGTGCCACCGCAGTGGTGATCCACCCGACGTTTCCGGATGTGGTGTTGCGCTTACGATCCAGCACGACACCTTCGTTGAAGATGTTGAAGGCGTCGATGCTGAAGGTCAGGCCCATGTTGCCCGTAGCCATGAACTCCTTCTCGAGCCTCATGTCCATGACGGCCAGGTCATCGAGGCGAT
>JAUVRX010000148.1 GCA_030597375.1 Acidobacteriota bacterium | reverse complement strand
GTGAACGTCGGAGATGTGGAAGATTTGGCGCACGGCAACCGTGGGGACTCCGCTGCCAGTCGGTGGACAGAGGGCGTCGCTACAGGATATGCCTGCCCAGCATGGTGTTGACCTGACCGCTCACCAGATCTGCCGCGTGGTCGGAGAGTGCAACGAGAATCTCCTCACCACGATTCCGACCCAGCACGTAACCTCCTATGGCAGCAATCGTGATAGATGCTATCGGATAGCGCCGCACCAGCCTCTGCCAGTCCAACTCCGCCGGCATCACCTCGTCCATGACCTCGTCGGCCTCGGGAATCTGCTGTTCCACCGGTTCCATCCTCGTCAACCCCATTCAGCTGGTGCCTCTCCCGGTCTGTTCCTGTCCGTCGAGAAACCCGAGAGGCGGTCCCGCTTCGATCAGTCGCGGCGTCCCCGAATCAACAGGCCCAGCACGAACCCGATGCCAACGGCCATCAGAACCGCCTTGCCCGGGTTGTCTCGGACGTACTCGTTGACGTCCTCTGTCAGGTGGTCGATGTCTTTGCTAGCCTTGTCGTAGCCATAGATCGCCTTCTCCTTGGCGACGTCGTACTTCTCCCTGGCTACGGTGCTCGCTCGCTCTGCAGACTCCTTGACCTGCTGCGAGGCTCGACTGGCACCCGCACCAATGTCCTTGGCCTTCTGCCCCACTTCGCTGGCCGCTTCGGAGAACTTCTCACGCGCTTTGTCGAGGCCTTCGCCGACGCTCTTCGCTGCTGCCTTGGCGTCCTCCGCAACCTCGTCACCGATATCTTTCAACTTGTCGGACATTTCTTCCTCCTACAAAGGGTTTCTCTCTCCCCTAAAGGTACACCATCCGCCAGCGCACCACAACAACTTGGCTCACCTCGCGTCACTGCGCCGAGCGGGCCGGTGGTACGATCATCATCTGAATTCTCAGAGGAGCTCTACGACCATGGGACGAGTCACCTTTTGCGGCGCTTGCGGTTCGGTCACCGGCAGCAGCACCCATCTGCAGTGGGGCGAGACCCAGGTTCTCGTGGACTGCGGTCTCTATCAGGGAGACGAAGAGCTGGAGCGGTACAACTGGAGGACGTTTCGGTACGCGCCCTATGAGCTCGCGGCCGTTCTCCTTACCCATGCTCATCTGGACCATACGGGGCTGCTCCCTCGGCTGGTGGCTGAAGGGTTCCAGGGACCTATCTACTGCTCGAAGGCGAGCCGCGGTCTGGTGTCGCTCATCTTGCAGGACGCTGGCCACCTACAGGAGGAGCAGGCCCGCTACGCCAAGAAGAAAGGCTACAGCCGCCATCCGGACCCGCGGCCCCTGTATACCGCCAAGGACGCGCGAAAAACGCTGAAGCTCCTCAAACCCCTGCCTTTCGACCAGGCGACGGAGATCCTCCCGGGCATCCACGTACGCTTTCGTCGCGCCGGCCACCTCCTCGGCGCAGCCAGCCTGGAGATCCAGGCCAAGGGCAGTGACGGGGAGCGCCGCAGCTGGTGCTTTTCCGGCGACGTCGGACGCTACGACGTCCCCATCATCAAGGATCCGGAGCCGCCCCTGGACCCACCTGCCGCGTTGGTTCTCGAGTCCACCTACGGCGATCGGCACCATAAGCAGACCGATCCAGAGCGACGATTCAGGGAGGTGATTCAGCGCGTCTTCAAGAGGAAAGGCACCGTCATCATTCCCGCCTTCGCTCTCGGCCGAACCCAGGAGGTCCTCTACCATCTTTCCCAGTTGGTCGACGATGGCGAGTTGGATCCCAACGTCGTGTTTCTCGACAGCCCCATGGCCATCAAGGCGACCGAGCTCTACGCCCAGGCAACGGCCGAGCACGACGAGGACCTGTTGGAGCTCGTGGAGCAGCACCTCAATCCGCTGGCCCCGGATCGCTTCCAGAGGTGTCGTAGCTCGGAACAGTCCAAAGCACTCAACAACCGAACCGAGCCGGCGGTGATCGTTGCGGCTAGCGGCATGGCCACCGGTGGCCGGGTCGTGCACCACCTCAAACACCGCCTGCCCGACTCCCGCAGCGCCGTGGTTTTCGTCGGCTCTCCGGCGGGGGGCACCCGCGGAAGAGCTCTGGTGGGCGGAGCCAAGACCGTTGGGATCCACGGCCAACCGATCCCGGTCGAGGCGGAGATCCTGTCCCTGCACGGCCTTTCGGCGCATGCCGATCAGGGAGAGCTCGTACGCTGGTACGAGGAGCTGCCCGGCAGCCCTGGCCGAATCTTCCTCAACCACGGTGAAGATCAGCCGCGCAAGTCTCTCGAAGCGATCCTGCGATCCCGAGGTGCAACGAGACCCCAACTGCCCGCCAACGGCGACGAGGTCGCCTGGTAACGGCAGGGGGTCGGCCCAGTCCTTCTCGGATCCGAATCGCCATGCCTTGTGGAGCCTTGGCACCAGAGGTACAATGCGGCGCCTACTTTGGCGCGGGGCAGTAGCTCAGCCGGGAGAGCACCACGTTCGCAACGTGGGGGTCGGGGGTTCGAGTCCCCTCTGCTCCACCATCTCACTCGCCTGCCGCTCAGGCGCTAACCGTTTGAGCGTTACAGTCCACTAGCAACCTTCTTTGTGCTTTTTCTTCTTCCTGGCCACGGGGACCTGGCTAGGAGGCTCGACCGTGGGCATCTGCACCGGAGTCGCGGTGAAATCCTCGCCGGAACCCTGTCGTGGCGAGCCTCCAAAGAACTGACTGACCTGCACCAGCCTGTCGAACTCGGCGATCAGTTCGGGGTCTGCTCCGGCTGGCAACGATGGGAAGAGGACTTCGTCTTTCCAGGCGTCGAGACCGCCGAGCAGCATGTAGACGCCCGGGAAACCCTGGGCCCGGAGAAGGAACCAGGCCTGCGCCGAGTGGATACCGCCGTCTGAATAAAGGATGATCTGCTCGTTCCGATACAGGGGGTAGTCCACCAGATCCCCGAGGACCACGTTCTCGGCGGAGGGAATGTGGTACTCGGCGTAGGATGTCGGCTCGCGCAGGTCGAGGATCCGTTGGTCGGTGCGGCCCTGGATGAGGCGATCCGCCAGTTCTTCGGCCGTGACGTGATCGACCTTGGCATCGACGATCATGCCGAGCTCCTTGGTGTTGAGGGTCACCACGTGGCCGCGGTAGGGGTCACCGCCAACCGATACGGCAGCCAGAACCACGGCCACCGCCGCAAAGATCCAGTTCCACTTCCATGGGGGTCGTGATTTGCTCATCAATTCAAACCTCTTCTGTCAGTTTGTTGCGGAAGTAGCGCTCGATACTCGGTGCTGCCCAGAACCCCAGCAGAGCGATGAGAACGATCACCAGCATTACCAGGCCGTAGGGAACGCCGAAGAGCTGTGGCAAGGTGATGGTACCCATGTCGGTGGAGTACATGAAGCCCTCGATGAAGGGATAGGCCTCGCCGAAGACGAAGATTCCAGCCATCAATCCGGCACCATACACGAGGGCATCGACACGGCCGGTGGCCATGCCCACTACGGAAGTTCCCGGACAGTACCCGCCAACCACGAAGCCGAATCCAAGCAGTGCCCCACCCAGGAGCTGCGGCACCAGATAGGTGGTACTCAGGTAGACCAGGGATAAGTCCAAGAAGCCCATCCAGGAGAGATAGAAGACCCCCAACATCGCGGTCACGATGGCGGTGAACATCACTTTGAAGACCGCCAGGTCGATGAGATAGAACTGGGCCGTCAGCTTGCGGGCACTGCCGAAGCCGGCCCGCTCGAGAAAGAACCCGAAACCAAAGCCGATGAGGACAGCGACGATCAGGCTGAACTCGTCGCCGAACAGGTCGTACTTGAAGAAAGGGGCCATCATATCCACTGCCTCCGGACGAAAAAGGCCAGGGCGTAGGCGCCGGCGAATACCATGATCATGAAAGCCCAGCTGCCCACATTGAGCAGGGCACCACCGGATAGGGCCTGACCGCTGGTGCAGCCGCGGGCGAATTTGGCGCCGACTCCCATCAGAATGCCGCCGGCAAAGGCAAAGGCCAGACGCCCCCGAATGGAGATTCGCGGCCCTTTGTCCACGGTGGGGCTCAGCCGGCCGGCCAGGGCGCCGGAGAAGAAGCCTCCCATCAGCACCCCCAGCACTTCGAACACCAGCCAGCTCTTCATGGTGTGTCCGTCGAGGCCACTTTCGAGGTAGCCGAGGTAGAAGTCGTTGGCACGGGCATGCTCGGGCGCGACCTTCTCCACGACCACTGCAGTCGCCGATGAGAAGGCTCCTGACGCCCCCAGGCCTCTGCCCATGATGAAAAAGGCGGACAGCAGAACCAGTCCCAGGCCGATGCCCGCGAGGTAGGGATTCATGAAAGGTGACCCGCGGCGGCTTTCGATGGCCGGAGCGGCAGCTTGCCGACGGGGCTCAGATGGAGCGAGGTTGGTGGCAACAGTCATGATTCAGCTCTCCACGACTCAATTGCCGGTCCAGTGACTCAGCTGACCGGCGGAGACGATGACAAAACGCAGAAGAAGGCCCCCCAGCATGACGAGAATGGGCGCCACGGGTGTGTGTTGGATCTTGTGGTTGACCGCCAACAGCTGGATCACCAGAGGAAAGACGATCCCCAAGCCGACGACAAAGACCCAGAACACGGCCGTATAGGGTCCACCGAGCAATAGCCCAGCGGCTTGCTGGTGGACCTGGGTGGAGGTGGCCATGCCGCCTACGAACAGGGCGATGAAGATCAGCTCGGCCATCAGAAAGCCGTTATCGGCCTTGGCCAACAACTCTCTCTCCTCGGCCTCTCGAGCGATCATGTGGACGAAAGCGGCTGCCGCCGACATGCCGGAAAGCAGAAAAATAGGACCCAGGAGCGCGCTGTTCCACAGCGGTCGAGCGGCCAGGGTGCTGATGAGAATCCCGGTGTAGACCCCCAGCAGGCTGCCCAGGACCATGTTCACGGCTCCTACCCATTTCGCGAACATAGGGTGCTCCACCAGCTGATCCGAGAGCTGTTGGAGCCGGGGAAATGAAATTTGGAGTGGCGCTGGCAGCCGCAACAGGAGATTGGCCAGAATCGCTGGGTAGACCAGCATCAGGATCCAGGAGCCCCACGACATGGGGGAGAGGATCTCGAAGGTCGTGTACAGGCGCCAGAAGTACAACTTGTGCTCCAGGTCCAGAAAGAGGGCGAACATGCCCAGGCTGAGGAGGATCAGGCTCAGGCTTGGCAGCATGAAACAAGCGCACCGTGTGCGCTTGTGACGCCCGGAAAGGAGAAAATAGCCCGAGATCACCATCATTCCGGCTACCAGGCCGCCGAGGAAGAGATAGACCGGGATCTGCCATTCCCAGACGTGCAGACTGGGGTCGATCAGAGGGTTGGCCCGGGTAGAGGTGAGCTCATGCATGACGGGACCTCGATCGCCTCAGGTGAGAAAGTGGATACGTGGTTTCGTACCCGCTTCGGGCAACAGCGTATGGCCCTTGCGGGAGCGGATCAGTCGACTGACCTGGCTGTTGGGATCATCGAGATCGCCGAAGTACATGCAGCGCGTCGGGCAAACCGCGACGCAGGCCGGCTCCAGCCCCTCGACGACACGGTGCATGCAGAATGTGCACTTGTCGGCGTAGCCGTCCGGGTGGATATAGCGAGCGTCGTACGGACAGGAGGCCAGGCAAGCCTTGCAGCCGATACAAACGTCTCCCGTGACCTGTACGGTCATTCCGAGCGGCTCGACATGACTGGCCCCGGTCGGGCAGCAGTCGACACACGGTGGGTTGTCACAGTGATTGCAGCGCTCACTGCGAATCTCCATCTGAAGCTCCGGGAACGCCCCTTTGACTTCCTGCACGATCCAGTCACGACAGAGACCTTCAGGGACTTCATTCTCGGTCTTGCAGGCGACCACGCAGTCCATGCAGGCGACGCATTTTGTAGTGTCGATTACCATCCCGAAGCGCGCCATGGTCTCAAGTCTCCAATTCCAGGGTGACGAAATTGACATTCATGCCGCTGCCACCCATCAACGGATCGATCTCGTAGCGGGTGATGAGCTGCGAGTCGCTAGCGCCCCTCAGGTACGCTTTGCCAAGACCCCGCGCCGTATGACCGAAGCCGTGCACCATGTAGACGCAGTCACCACGGATCCGCTGCGTCGCTTTGACACGGATCGGATTGCTGACGATGCCATCCTGATTCTTCAATCGGACGTATTGGCCGCTCTCGAAACCGAGTCGGCGAGCGATGTCGGCGTTCAGCCAGACTTCATTTTCATCCATCATCTCTGAGAGCAGCGGATTGGTCTGTGTTCGGCTGAAGGAGTGCATCGGCGCTCTGCCATAGAGCAACCGGAAGTGGCCAGGCGGCGGTTCGGCGGGCGGATTGAACTTGGGTACCGGATCGAAGCCAGCCTCCTGCAGCTGTAGGGAAAAGAACTCGATCTTGCCCGACGGCGTATAGAACTCCGGCGCCAGACCCTCGTCGAAGAAGACGGGCTGCCTCTCCCCCCGGATGATGCCGTGCTGCTCGAGGTCGGCCAGACTGTAGCCGGCCGCCTGTAGCCGTTGATCGAGATACTCCTCGATATCGTTCCAGGGAAGATAGGCTCCGAGACCCAGCTTCCTGGCCAACTCGCGGGCCATCCACCAGTTGGGCTTCTGGTCGGCGGGAGACTCCACCACCGGCTGCCTCAAGGCGATGAAGGGCTCACGAAACCACTCCACGTTGAGGTCGTCATGGCGCTCGAGGTAGACCGACTCGGGCAAGACGACGTCGGCCCAGCCGGCGATCTCGCTGGGGATCACGTCCACCACCACCATCAGGTCGAGGCCCTGGATGGCGCGGATCGTCTCCTCGCGATTGGGCAATGCCTGCAACAGGTTGGTGGCGTAGACGAACCAGCCCTTGATGGGATAGGGCTCGCCGGTGAGCGTCGCCTCACGTATGCCCGTGGTCAAGGTGCCGTCGGCGAACGGGTACTTGTGGCCTGGATTGTCGACCTTGCCACGATCCGACTGGGGATAGGGTGGGTGCGGGTAACCGGGGACGTCCATGCTCACCGGGGACCAGAAACCGCCCTTTCGCCCCCAACTGCCCAGGAGGGCGTTGAGCAGGGCGATGGCGCGACTGCGCTGGGCATCGTCGCCGTACCAGGTCACGTGGCGACCCGGGTGCACCAGGCTCGCCGGCTTGTGCCTGGCCATCTCGCGGGCCGTGTCACGAATCATCTGTGGCGTGATGCCGGTCTTCGGGTAGGCCCACT
>JAUVRX010000307.1 GCA_030597375.1 Acidobacteriota bacterium | reverse complement strand
GGCTCGCCTATCGCTATGCAGGCGGTAAGGAGAAACCTTCCCTGGTAGTTCTGTACGGCCTCATGGGCTCCGGCAAGACGAACATTGCCCGGCATCTGCGCGAGACCTTCGGCTGGCACCTGCTCTCTACCGATGCCGTGCGCAAGCAATTGGCGGGTATCGGAGAGAACACCCGCGTCTATGTGCCCTACAACGAGGGGCTGTACTCGGCCGAGATGAACCGGCGCACCTATGAAGAGGTCTGTCGTCGGGCCGAGAATCTACTGCAGGCCGGCTTCCCGGTCGCCGTGGATGGCGCGTTCAAGCGTCAGGTCGAGCGGCAGCCGGTCATCGAGCTGGCAGAGCGAGCCGATGCTCGCCTACTGTTCCTGGAGACGACCTGCGAGCCGGCGGAGCAGCGAAGGCGACTCGAGCGCCGCCAGGAGCACGACACCCGCTCCGATGGTCGGGTCGAGATCATGGATCTTCAGCGCGCCGAGTTCGAAGGCCCGAATCCCGACAGTTCCGAGCACTTCGACACGGTGTCGAGCGACGGTCCCAAGTCGGAGACCCGGCGCCGAGTGCTGGAAATCCTCGAGGCTCACGACCTGCTCGCCGCCGACGAGCGCACCGCGCCGGCTCAATAGCCACCTTCTATTGGGGACAAAAGGGATCGGTAGGGGAAGACCTATCCTCTTACTGCTTGCGTAGGAGCACCAATGTCCGATCGTCGGCGAACGGAACTCCCTCCACAAACTCCTCGAGGGCGATTTCTATCGTTCGTGCCAACTCGTTCAGATCCGTTTCGCGATTGCTGGCCACGACCTCGGCTAGACGCTGGGTCCCGAACTCCTCCTCTTCGGGGTTGGCGGCTTCGATGATGCCATCCGTGAAGAGAACCAACGTGTCCCCAGATTCGAGCAGGGCACTCGATTCCCCGTACTCGATGCCTGGGAAGGCTCCCAATGGCGGTCCTGTCGAGTCCAGCCTGAGGATATTCCCTTTCGACCCCACCAGAAGGCCGGGGTGGCCGGCGCTTGCGTAGCGGAGTACGCGGCCATGTGGTTTCAGGACTACGACAAACGCGGTGGCGAAACGGTTGGGAAGGGTCCTGCTATGTAGACGCCGGTTGATTCGCGTACACAGCTCGGCCGGCTGCAAGCCGACTTCGATGGGGCCTGCAGCCAGAGCCTCCAGGGAAAGAGTGGTCAGGGACGCGCCGATCCCCTTACCGCATACATCCGCAACCCACAATACGGTCTCATTGCCTCCCAGACGCTCCACTGCCTGGTAGTAGTCCCCCGAAACCCAGCGTGACGGGATGGTGGATCCCATCAGCTCGAAGCCTTCGATCTTCGGCAGCTCGCTGGGAAGCACGGCCGTCTGGATTCGGCGAGCCAGATTCAGCTCGACCTCGAAGCGGCGGCGCTCGGCGGCCTCCTCGGCCGCTTTCTGGGCGAGCTTGACGTTGTGGAGGCGCAGGGCAGCGATCGATGCCAGGGACACCAGGAGGTCCCTGTCCTCTTCGACGAACAGGGACTTCTCCAGACTGGAGGCCAGCGCGATCATCCCCACCGAGCCTTCGGGAGCGAGAAGAGGTGCCGCCACCAGGCTCTGGATCCCGTGACCAAGAACGCTGTCTGCTTCCTCGAACCGGCCGTCGGTCGTGACATCCCTGACCAGGGCGGCCATGCCATTGTCCGCCACTTCGTGAAGCAGGGTCTCCGAATAGAGATGATCGATACCGGGGCCCTCCGATGAGCGCTCAGCAGCCAGATAGTAGTCACCGCTGTCTCGTTTCAGGAAGATCGCTGCCTGGTCGGGCTGGAGAGTCTCGAAGCAGCGATCGAGGATCATCTCGAGCAGCTCGTCCAATTCGAGAGTCTCACCCAGCGCGCGGTGAATCGAGTTGAGCAGCTGGAGTCGATCGGCCTGTCGTCGGAAGGCTCTGCGATGGGGGAGACCCGCGAGATCGGTGGGGGTTTTCGAATCGATGAGATCGGAGGCTCGCCGATACTCGGTATTGAGCTCGGTAACCGGATCTCGCGGCGGGATCGGTTTCTCGAGCCCGTCGGACAGCAATGTGATGTAGCTGGTCGACAGCCGTACCTCGTCTCCAGGATGGATCTCGGTCGGTTTCTCGACTCGTCGGTCGTTGACCCAGGTGCCGTTGCTCGAGTCGAGATCCTCGATCCAGAAGTGGTTCCCCTCGCGGTAGAGACGGGCATGCAGGCGAGAGAGAAATGTGTCAGGGACTACGAGATCGGCATCGGAGGAGCGACCGATGGAGATCGAATCGCCTCGCAGGGCAAACTCGAAATCGTCCCCCTTGCTGGGAAACACCTTCAGGCAATACATCGAGAATTTCGCCCTTCACCCTATGAGTAGCCCGAACAACGGTCTCGTGACCGAAAACATTCACGAAAAAAGGCGAAGACCTCTGAAATTCGCTCCACTCTCGCAAAGAAGAACGCGGCCCTCCTTCTATTTTCTACCAGTCTATAGGGTTCGGAGTGGCGATGCAGGAGATCTTCGATCAGGGTACTCGGGAGATCAGCCTTCGGAAGGGTCCACAGGCCGTCGCCGCTGCTTCTTCTTCGACTCTCGCTCCCTATCCTGCCGCTCCCGGTTGCGCACGGCCGACCCTTTTCTGGTGGGCTTTCGAGGGGGATCCTCGTGATAGTGCTCAGCCAGTCGACGGGCCAGTCGCTCGAAGGCGATCTTGCGGTTGCGAAGTTGGGATCTGGAGTCGGCGGCGGTGACCACGATTCCGGTAGGCAGGTGCTTCAGTCGGACGGCCGAGTAAGTGCGATTCCGGTGTTGCCCTCCGGGTCCCGAAGCCTGGTAGACGGAGACCTCGACCTCGTTCTCGAGCTGCGCGAGATCGGAGACCTGATCGGGCTCTGTCTTGTCGTCAGTCATGGTTTCACCTCCACCAGTGTCGCATTGGGAGAGGTCGTGAGGCAATGTGGCAGCGGGGCATTGGGGGTTGAGGCGGCCGGTGTGCGTTCGGCCGG
>JAUVRX010000320.1 GCA_030597375.1 Acidobacteriota bacterium | reverse complement strand
TGCATCAGGGTGTCGAAGTGCTCCACGAGCGCTCCTCCCTTCCGGAGGTCGACTACAGCGAGTCCAAGACCTCGAGGACCTACACCGACCGCCTTCTCGAATGGATCGAGGAGCATCAGGATGTGCCATTCTTCGCGTTTCTCCATGTCTTCGATCCGCACAGCCCTTTCGAGCCCTATCTTCCCTACGATTCGGTCTGGCTGAGTGCCGAGGAGTCGGCCGAGCATCGTGAGCAGATGGTGCGGGTCCAGGAGTTCATCGACGACGACTTCAGGAAGAGGGAGGGCCTGCCAAACCCCGAGGAGCTCGCCGAGGCGGGAATCGATCAGGAGACCTACGTCTCCCGAGAGAAGGCTTGGTACGACGCCTCGATTCTGGCCATGGACGTCGAGATCGGACGATTGGTGGAGAGGCTGGAGGAGCTGGGACTCGCCGACAACACCCTGATCGCATTCGTCAGCGACCATGGGGAGGAGTTCTTGGAGCACGGTCGGCATTTTCACGGCTACAGCACCTACGGTGAGATGCTGAACGTGCCCTTGATCCTGCACTGGCCGGCGGCGATCCCAGGTGGTATCGAAGTGGAGCAGACCGTGCAGACCCTCGATCTGATGCCTACTCTTCTGGAGCTGAGTCGTCTGCCGGTGCCGGAGCAGGCTCAGGGCCAGAGCCTGCTTCCCCTTCTAGCCGAGTCCAACCCCAATACATTGGGCTGGGCACCGCGGCCTGCCATCGCCGAGAGGGCCTTCGCCCCAGCGGCGTTCCAGAACGAGGACGATCCGGACCAGGTCGCCTCCTTCGCCATCGTTCTCGATGGCTGGAAGCTGATCAAGAACACCACGCGACCCGAGGGCTGGCCTGAGTACGAGCTCTATGACCACGAGGCCGATCCGCTGAATGCGAACGACGTCGCTAACGATCACCCCGAGGTGGTCGAGCGGCTGGCGGGGTACCTGGAGAAGTGGCACGAGGCCGCCCTGGAAGCCAGGGTAGAAGCCGAGGCCACGGCCGAGTCCATGAGTGCCGAAGAGCTGCAGCAGCTCAGGAGCCTCGGTTACATTCAGTAGACCGGAGAGAGCTTCGAGTTAGATCTTGATGAAGATCTTGCGGCAATCGTCAGGCCCCGGAATGCATCCAGGGAGACCAGTCGTTGTGAAAGCGTCGAAGGTGTCACGCCCCGGCTCTCCACTCACTCCTCCGAAGGATGGAAGCTCTGGATCTGGTCGGCGGCCTCTCGAGCAGCCCGGGCGAGATTCGGATCGGGATCTGTCACCGCCAGCTTCTCGAGGAAGGCTACATCCTCGCTGCGATGAAGTTGCCCCAGCTTGCCGATGGCGTCGCCTCTCACGGTGAGGCTCGAGTCGAACGCCATCTCCTGCAGGCGCTGAGCAAGAGCTGGGTCCTCGGGTGCCGCACGAACCCAGCCATCCAGCGCTGCAAGTCGTGCCTGGATCGAGTGTTGCGAGCCGGTGTAGGGCCGGAAAACGGGGACGACAGAAGGGTCTTCCAACTCAGCAAGACCCAACAACGCGCCAATTGTGATCACGTTGCCCCAGGCGGACTCTCTGGCAAGCTGATCCTGCAGGAAGGCGCCCGCTCCGGGCGCGTGCATTCGCCCAATAGAAGACGCTGCCACTCCGACGACCTCGTCTGCGGTGTCGGTTTGAACGGTAGTCTTCAAGAGCTCGGCAGCCGCGTCACTGCCAACTTCACCCAGGGCGAGGGCGGCAGCCCGCCGCAGGCGACGATCCTCGTCCTTCAGGGCGGCTCCGAGGGCTCGTGTGGCCGCGGCGCCACCGATGGTGCCGAGGTCGAGAGCAACCTCCTGGCGCAGTCCCCAGTGAGCGCTCTTGTCGGCCAGGGGTTTCGTCAGGGCCTCGATGGCCTCCACGCGTCGCGGAAAATCCGTCGCGACCTGACGTGCAGCCTGGAGCCTGGCGGCGAGGTCGCCGTGCTCGATCTGGTAGAGAACCTCATCGAGGGGGCGCGCGGTCTCGATTTCGGCGACCAGCCAGTTTCCTTTGTCGAAGATCACCGACAGAGGGCGGCTTGTGGAGGGTAGCGAGACCCTTGTGATCCAGTTATCGAGCTCGACAGTATGGGTTCGAGGGCCCTCCGCGGTGAGGATCTCGACGTCGACCGGGAGGAGAAACAGGTTCTCGAACGGTAGGTCGGCCTGGACCTGTTGAACGGTCAGGTCGATCTCCTGTCGCTCCGGTACCCAGAGATAGGAGACCCGCAAGGCTGGGTGACCGCCGCCGCCGACAATCCAGTCATCGAAGAACCAGGAGAGATTGCGTCCGGTCTTCCTCTCCAAGGTCCTTTGAAAGTCGACGGAGTCCACCTGCGAGAAAGCGT
>JAUVRX010000058.1 GCA_030597375.1 Acidobacteriota bacterium | reverse complement strand
CGATCGAGCAGATCTTCACGCTGGAATCAGCAGATGAACGGAGCCAGTGAGCCAGGTCAATACGGAGAATGGAAAGCCGTCCCTTCGCCCGCCCAAGCCCTCAAGCCCTCAGGCCCCCAGGACCTCAGGACCCCAAGACCCCAGGACCTCAGGCCCTCAAGACCCTCTATTCAGCTTTCCGAAGTCGGTTCCGTCTCGCTCTCCGCCGTGTCCTCTGCTGGGGCCGGAAGTGGGCTGCGGCGTTCCGGTGGCACCAGGAAGGGCTCGGGCGGGTCGTTGATGTAGTGCGGCGACATGATCTGGACGCCGTGTTGGTTGAACAGGTCCTGGATGTTCGCGTGGAGGACCGACAGGACCTGTGGCCGGCTCGGGGGTTCCTCGATGGTGGCTACCAGTCGATACTCGGGGTACCAGTCTGCCAGCCCCGTCTGTAGGACGAAGGGTGGCGGCTCCTGGCGCAGTCCGGGAGTTCTGGCTGCCGCCTCCTCCAGCAGGGCATGGACCTGGCGCCAGGGAGTGGCGTACCCGATAGTGACGGTGGTGTCCACCTTGATGCCCGCCTCGGCGAACCGTGTGTAGTTGACCGTCTCCTTCGAGATGACCACGGCATTCGGCACGGTCACCTCTTCACCGGCCCGGGTTCTGACCTTCGTCGACAGCATTGCCAATTGCAGGACCTCGCCCTCGACGCCGCCCACCTGCACCCAATCTCCGACCCGCAGGGCACGAGAGTACATGAGCATGAACCCGCTCATCGCCTGGTTGACGACACCAGTCGATCCCAGCGAGAGCACCAGTCCGACGAAGACGCTCAAGCCCTTGAAGGCATCGGTGCCGGCCCCAGGCAGGTAGGGGTAGGCCACTACGACGGCCAGCAGCCAAAGGGCTACGATCGCCAGTTTCCTGGTCGGCTGCGCGGTGTCGGCATGCAGGCCCGGAATGTGCAGTCGTTCTTCTTCTATCGCAGTGAAGACCGCCGACAGCAAACGCGACAGGGTCCGAGTCAGGACATAGATCACAGTGACGATGAAAATGCCCGGGATCGCTCGGATGATGCCGTTGCCGACCCAGGCGATGATGCCCAGCAGGTAGTCGCCGAGCGCCTCGCCCCAGGGGCGGGTATAGGGGAAGCGCTTGAGCACCGCCGTCAGCCAGAGGTAGCTGCTGGCGAGGATCAGCAACATGCCGATAATCTGTACGAACTGACGGGCGTACTTGACGATCCTGACCTTCTGCTGGCTGTCGGTAGCGATTTCGGCGGCAATGGAGCCCCGTAGCGTCTGGCCAGTCAGCTTCATCAGACGGCGCTCGAACAGCCGGCCCAAACGCAGCAGGACCCAGATCCAGACTGCATAGATCAGGGTAATGATGAGGGCTTTGCCGGCGCTTTTGAGAAGCTGCGCTGGTTGGTGGAGGGCCAGGTCTTCGGAGATCGCCTTTTCGAGATGGGTCATTGCCTCTTCGGCGCGGCTCTCCAAAGTCTCGCCAACCACCAGGTTCAGATCGGCGGTGGCGATCGCGAACATGACCTGCTCGGCAATGCGGATCAGGACTCCCTGCTCGATGTAGACTGCGTCGATCGGTTCTGTGCGGTGGGTCTCCAGCTGCTCTTCGATTCGCTCGGCGGTGTCAGCCGCTCTGTCGGCGGGTAGATCTCCCAGGATCTGGGCTCGAAAGCGGGTGATCTTTCGATTCATGTACTTCAGATCGGCATGGAGGTCGGATGAGACCGTACGCAGTAGCTCGTCCGGAATTCGAAGTTGCCGAAGGCTGTGCGCCGAGACATCTTTCTTTTGCCTGATGTCGGCCACGACGGAGGCCGTGTCGGAGCCGCTGGTCACTGGCGGTTCCTTGCCGACCGATTCCGTCTCGACGGACTCTGTCGCTGGCTGTTCGGGATCGGTCTCGGCTTCCTGAGCGAGCAGCCAGCTGGCCTGGCCGGCCACCAGGAGAGCTATCAGAAACCCACGGACGAAGAGCTCTTGCCCGAAGAAAGTGCGAAAGGGGAGCGATCGGGAGCTGAATGAAGACACGGCGACCTCCGAGTGGTTCAGCCTAGGGTTTTGACACGGCGGCCCCATGTTATCGCCAGGAGACGGGCGCGGTATCCTTGCCAACCATGAAGCCGCGATCTTCGAGGTACTCACCTTCGACGCTGTTGGTTCTTCTTGCTCTAGCCCATGGACTGAGTGCCCAGGAATCGGGCACCGGTTTCGTCCAGCACCAGGCCGACTCCTACACCCGCTATGAGCTTCTCGAGCCGTCGTCCGAGAGTTTTCGGATCCTCTACGACGTCTCGGCGACGGCATCGGGTGCCCGGCTCTATTTCAATCCGATCCGCAAGGGCAGCGAGCCTATAGTGCATGCTGTTACCGACCTGGCCTCGGGAAGGTCCTTGGAATGGAAGTTGGTGAGCGCTGAGCAGGCCGAGGCCGCAGGGCTTCGGGAATCGACTCACGATGGCCAGTTTCTGCAAGTGACGTTGGCGCGGCCGGTTCCGGAGGGGGGTGAGGGGCGGATTCGAATCGACAAGACCTACAAAGATCCGGCGAGCTACTTCTCGACGGGTCCGATGATCGTCTTCGAGCGGACTCTCGGCGTACAGCGGAACAGTGTCGTATTGCCGTCTGGCTATGAACTGGTGAGCTGCAACTACCCGTCACAGATCGCGACCGAAGAGGATGGTCGGGTCCGTGTGTCGTTCATGGGTCGTGGCATCGGAGTGCCATTCCGGTTGGCAGCGCGTTCGTTGGCGAAGGGCCAGAAATCGCCGAGACCAGTGGCGGACAGCGGTTCAAAGGAGGGGCAGATCGAAGCGCGGGAACCAGGCTCTCAGTCGGTTCCCTCCAGTGCACGAGCCGATTTCGCATCTTCCGAGCGGGCTTTCGAAGACCGGGAGATCGTGTACTTTCTCTTGCAGCCCGAGACCCACTCGTTCCGCTTGTACCACGACTACACGGAAAAGCGGCCTGGGGTCGATCGCTACCTGAATGTGGTGCGACCGGGAAGCCGTGCCAGGGATCCTTCAGCGATCGTTCTCGACACTGGCGAGGAACTGAAGGTGGAGACTCTCCAGGGAAGAGCAATCACAACCAGGGGTCTCGATATCGGTGAACCCGTCACGGAGGAGACGGAAGTTGTCGTCATCTGGTTCGATCCGGTAGGTGCAGGCGAGTCGAAACGATTGCGAATCGAGGAGACCTACACCGATGCCGGGCGATATGGCCTGGATGGGGATGAGCTGTTGTGGGACAGGAGTTTCGGCCGGTCCAGAAACACGCTTGTTCTGCCCGCTGGTTGGTATCTGACGGAGAGCTCCGTGCCTGCGGTGGTCGACGAAGCCGGGGCGGGAGAAATCAGGCTCCAGCTCGAGAACGACCGACCCGGGGTGATCGAGGTTCTGGTTCGCGCTCGAAGGAGATGATTCTGCCCACCCGCCCGACCTGGGACTTGGGTCCTGGGACATGGGTCCTGGGGTCCCGGAATCTTGAAGCGGCCGGACCTGTGCCGGCCGGGGTGTGAGGGGGGGGGCAGGATCCCGGGGGAGAGCCTCGTGCATGGCCTTGCACCGTCGTCTGATCTCAAAGTGACAGGATGCCTCAAGACTCCCAGCAGGGAGTCGCACCTTACGCCCTCAAGCCCTCAAGCCCCCACTGCCTCAGTGCCCTAACGGGTCTCCACGTAGATGAATTTGCTGTAGTATCCGCCTCAGCCTTTACATCCAACCACTTTCGGAGGTGCATCATGGCGAAGTACATGATCAAGGTTTACTACAGTGTCGAAGGGGCTCAGGGCTTGCTCGAGCAGGGCGGTTCCAGTCGAAAAGCCATGGTGGCCAGGATGCTCGAGGACATGGGTGGAAGCCTCGAGTCCTTCTACTTCTCCTTCGGAGAGGATGACGCCTACGTGATCGTCGACATGCCGGACAACGTCTCCACGCTGGCTGTCAGTCTGGCTGTCAACGCGGCTGGTGCAGCCGCCTTGGCCACGATTCCCCTGATCACGGCCGAGGAGATGGACGCAGCGAGCAAGAAGACCGTTGCCTACCAACCACTGGGAGAGTAGCTTTCCCTGGGAGTCCTTGGTCGATCTGCAGTCTTAGCCCGCCCGCTTCGACCAGCTCTGGAATCAACCATCCCAGGCCGAATTCCACCCGAGACGAATCCTGAGGGATGGAGTACACTGTACCCTTGGGTGATACTGCCGATTCGAGCCGAGAGGTCACAACACGCGGGAGCGCTCCCGACCTCTACACTCAGCTGGCAAGTCTCTGAACCTCGACCTTTGGATGTCCGCCATCCTCGGATGGCCCTAGCCCCGAGTCTATGACCACAGAAACACAGCAGCACCCTGCGATTCGCAAGCTCTTCAATCTCGGTCAGAGTAAGGGCTACCTGCTCAGCGACGAGGTCTTCGCGATTCTTCCCGAAGAGATGCTCGGTACCGTCACCGATCTGGAAGGCGTCTACCAGCGCCTGGGGGAGATCGACATCCCCGTGCTGGACCGACCCGAGAAGCACCAGAGTCGAGGGTTCCAGGAGAGGGCGAGCGAGGATTTCGAGTCGGCCGAAGAGACCATCCCGATGATCGCGGCCGACACCGTTGCCACACAGGATCCCACTCGGATCTACCTGCGAAACATGGCGGCATTTCCCCTGCTCGATCGGCACGGGGAGATCGAGATCGCCCGGCGAATCGAACGTGGCGAGCAGCAGATACTCCAGGCCCTCGGCCGGAGTCCCGATCTGTTGCGGAATCTGTTGCAGATGGACGCCCTGGCGGACCAGGAGGGGCTGGCCCCGGACGGCGCCTTGACTGCTGAATCGGGCGATCAGGAATTGAGTGCTCGCTCCCGCAAGCGGGTCGAGTCCATGCTCTCGGCCTTCGAGCCGATCGCCGCCCAGGGTAACGAGATCGACGAGTTGAGGAGCGAGCAGAGACGCCTGCCGAAAGAAGGCGAGCGCTACCAGGTATTGGAGAGGCAGATCGATCGAATCGTAGGCAAGGTCGCTCGCAAGGTCCAAGCGATCTCCAACAACGGCGAAACCCGTCGCCGGCTGGTCGATCTGCTCGAGAAGATCGACCACCAGTTCAAGGTTCTGGAGCAGTCCCTTCGGCGAGCTCGAAAGGCCCTGGATCGGGAGGGTCACGAAGCGCTCCAAGCTCTTCAAAAGCGCCGAATCGAGAAGTACCGGTCAGAGATCCGAACCCTGCAGAAGGGCCATGGCTGCAAGCGTACGGCGGTGTCTGCAACCTTGAAACAGGTGCGAAAAGGGGAGACGGAGGCCGAGACTGCCAAGCAGGAGCTTCTTTTGGCGAATCTCCGACTGGTGATCTCTGTTGCCAAGAAATATACCTATCGAGGCCTACAGTTCCTGGATCTGATCCAGGAGGGCAATCTGGGCTTGATGCGGGCCATCGAGAAGTTCGACTACCGGCGCGGCTTCAAGTTCTCCACCTACGCTCATTGGTGGATCAGGCAGTCCATCACCCGGGCCATCTCCGATCAATCCCGGACGGTGCGAATTCCGGTTCACATCATCGAGAGCCTGAACAAGCTCGGCCAGACGACTCACTCGCTGAGGCTCGATCTGGGGCGCGAGCCGACTCCTGAAGAGCTTGGCCACGACCTCGGATTGCCGGCCGCCAAGGTGCGGAGCCTGCAACGGATCGCGGCTCAGCCGATCTCGCTCGAAACACCGATCGGAAGTGATGAGGACCGGCATCTTGAGGATCTCCTCCAGGATCTCGATGCTCCCTCTCCAGCCGACGACGCTATCGAGACCGACCGAAGGGAAAAGATCGGCGATGTCCTACGAGAGCTGAGTCCGCGGGAGGAGCGAGTGCTCAGGATGCGTTTCGGCCTCGGGGTCGACGATGAGCACACTCTGGAGGAGGTCGGGCGGACGTTCGACGTGACGAGAGAGAGGATTCGCCAGATCGAGTCCAGCGCCATCAAGAAGCTGCGCCACGCCAGCCGCGCGAGAAAGCTCCATCTGTTGATCGAGGATGGAAGCTCGTAAAACCCCCTCCCACCCAGAGGGCTTGAGGGCTTGAGGCTGGCCGGACTCCGTCCGTCCGGTCTTTCGGGGCTCGAGGGCTTGGGCCCTACGAGACTACAGTTTGATCCAGCACCACTCCTGGCTGTAGGGCACTCGGCTCATGCGGTAGCCCGATTTCAGGCCGACGACGATGGTGTCGCTCCAGTTGAAGCCACAGCCGTTCTCCGGGTCGTAGAGTCCCGGTTCCTCCGAGAAGCACATGTTGCGCTGTAGCATCTTGAAATCGCCCAGCGCGATGTAGGGGGGCTGATGCCCTTCGCTCCCTGCCCCGTGGGCCGGACGATGGTAGATGTACTGCTGCACCCCCTGATCGACCTGGTACTTGTGAATCTGGTAGGCGACGGTAGAGCAGGTCACACCTTCCACCGAGAGCTCCATCTGCATGTCACAAGTGTGCTTGCTGACCTCCCAGAGCTTGCGCATGTGAGGGTCGAAGTTGCCTGCCTTGTCGGCGATGATGTACGGCCTGTAATTCTCGTGCCCGTAGCCGCCGATGCGGGCGCCGCCCGATACCTGGAGTGCCATGTTGTGACCGATGCGGTTGTAGTAGGGCTGGTTGGGGTGGGGGTAGCCGGTCACCGCCCCTGCTCGACAACCGATACCGACTCCGCTGGCGACGCCATGGTGAGGCAGGCCTCCGGCGAGATCCAGATCGGAGTAGAGCTGATCGTTGGCCCACAGCTCGGTGGCCACCTGGACCTCGTAGTCGGTGACATCGGTGCCGTGGGTGAGGATGTAATCGCGGGCAAAGGCGTGGGCGCGGTCGAAATATACATAGGCGCGTCGCCAGAGCGCCAGCTCCTCGGGTGTTTTGACCTGCCGCATGTCCATGAGGATGTCGGAGATGTCCACCCACTCGATGCCGGGCAGCACCTCCTTGGCCTTGGCGAGCTCGGATGGGTAGAGCTCGCCGTCGATGCCGATGCGAGTGCCCTGGATGCCGTGCTCCTTGACCCCCTCCAGCATGAACTTGTAGAGGTCCACCGTCTTTCCCTGCTGCACTTTGCCTTCGTGGGGGAAGCCGCCTTCGGCATGCAGGTAGTCGAAGTACATGCGTCCACCGCCGAACCACCATGACTTGACGATGTCCCGGTCGAGGCCGGGATAGAAGAACCAGGGGTCGGCGTCGTCCTGGTTCATGTAGGTCGCCTGGGGACGCTCGGTCGGGGTATGCCAGTAACCGGTCAGGTAGATGATGTTGAGGCGGTCTCGTACCAGAAATGCCTCGATGTCCTGTTCGGCGAGCTTGTCCTTGAATCGGGCGACTGTCAGCCGGTTCCACTCGAGGGGCAACCGGTCGTAATCAGCTGGCTCCGGTGGTCCCTCCTCGTTGGGCTGGGGTCCGAGAAAGAGCTGTTCGCTGGGTCCACCCGCCTGTGACTTGAGAAGGTCTGTCAGCGAATCGGACGAGCTCTGGGCCGCCGCGACTCTGTCGAACCGGCTCAGGAAGCCGCCCCCCAGAATCGCCAGCGTGCCGCCTTTCAAGATCTGCCTGCGAGGATGATCCATGGTCCCTCCTCCCTGGTGGTGAGGTTGAGCTACTCGAACGAGGCGACGGCCTCGTCTTCGTCGTCGAAGTGCCCGAACAACTGGAGCACCTGTGTGATCTCGAGAACGTCGTAGATCCGGCGTGGGATCTTCAGCAGTTTGAGGGTTCCGTCTTGATTCGTCGTGGTTGTGAGGCAGTGGACGAGCTTGCCGACGCCTGTCGAGTCCATGAAGGTCACGTTCTCGAGGTTGAGGACGATCTTCCTCGAGCCCTCCTCCAGGACATGCTCTACCGTATCGTGAAGAGTGTCGGCGCCACCCGCCAGAACGATCTTGCCCTCGGGCTCGATGATTGTGACTCCTGAGTTGAGTCGAGTGGGAAACGTCATGAGCGAGCCTCCATGGGAAGTGAATCCGAATCGCTGGCCAAGCATAACAACTCGACTGGGCCAATGCTCGGTGAGATCTTTCTCGGGTTCAAGGTTGGGGTGTCGATTTCAGCGGCAGCTCGGTGATCGGCTTGACCTCGAAATTGGGCTCCATGGTATCGGCCCTGGCGGGAGGGGAATGGCTGATCTCACCGACAAAGTAGAGGCCGTCGTAACCGGTCTCTGCCACGTCTCCATAGATATAGATGCTGTTCGGAGTTCCCCAGCCGCCGCCCTCGAGGGGAAAAGCCCGGCAGTCGACGGCGTGGCTACTCGTACAGATCCATGCGGTGCCGCCCGAGTGTGAGAGAGCCAGGGACAGGAGTCTCCAGGTGGGATTCCACTGCGACAAGATGTAGCCCATCGGTTCGTGGTCAGGGTCCAACGGTGTGCCACGGATCACCCGACTCGGCGTCAGGCCGGCGAGTACGATGAAGAGGTCGCTGTCTAGTTCCTCGATGGTTTCCCAGATTGTCACGGCCATTGGGTATTCAGCGCCCGAGAGCGCCTGACGGTCCCGAGAGTCGATGTCGGATGGCACGAAGAGTCGCAGATCGACCTGCCCACCACGGGCTCGCAGGGCATGAATCGAATCGAGCAGTCCGAGCATCGCGTCGCTGAAACGGCCATCCTGATAGTGCGTCAGCTCCTGGGCATGGGTCAGAAGCTCCTTGCGATCCTCGATCGTGCCCTCGGAGTCGAGGTACCTCGAGATCACTTCGCTCTCGAACTCGGGCAGCTGTAGGGCGACTGCTACCGAGTGACCGGCGGCTACGACGTTGCAAAGGAGATCGGCGACGAAACGGGGGCTCTCTACAGTGCCGTGAATCTCGCCGAGCAGCAGGACCGTGCGCTCCTTCAAGAGGTAGTCCAGGCCGCCGACCTCCGAGCAGTCGAAGGCCGCATTGGTCGACTCCGTGGCCCACAGCCTGGAGGGTGAGGTCGAGGCCATTCCGACCAGAAGGGTAGCCAGCGCCAGTCGTGTGGCTGATGTTCGCGATCCCATGCTCTGCTCAGTCCAGTTTCTTCCCCGGCGGGGCCGGGCCCACGTAAGCGGCCTTCTCAGGCTCATCGGCCCCATCTGGGTACATGAGCATGTGAGTCGGATTGCCCTGCTCGTCCACAACGAACTCGAGGTGGGTCAGCGACTCCTTGTAGAAGTACCCGGTCTCCGAGTGGGGCGTAATCTCCAACCGATCGCCGCCGGTACGTTGGGTAAAGAGCCGGCCTTCGTCGACGCTTACGGTACGAGTGTTGCCCTCGTCGATCCTGTAGACACCTTCGAAGCGCTCGAGGGCGCTGGGATCGACCTCGATGGCCTTGAAATCCTCGAACGGGTCTCCCACGGCCATGGCGGCGATCTTGAGGCCTACATAACCGGTGTCGGGCTGGTGGGCCGTGTTGTTGGAAAGAACGGCGACGTATATATCTTTGTCGGGTACGTGAAGGCCCAGGGTCAGGAAGCCGAAGATGCCACCACCGTGAGTAAGGGCGGCCAGGCCGCGTAGGGTGGTGGTGGCAAGGCCGTAGCCGTAGTTGGCAGAAGATCCGTCGTTCAGGGTGAATGGTGTGGTCATCTTCTCGAGGGAGCTTGGACTCAGCAGCTCGCCACCGAAGAGCGCTGCATCCCATCGAGCCAGATCATCGACCGTCGAGAGCAGGGACCCGGCGGCGTAGGGCTGCGTCATGCTCAGTGGGTAGGCGTTGCGGAGGCCGTCTCCGTCGCTGTCGTATCCGGTCACGCGGTTGGGAATGATCTGGGGGCCGCCATAGTAGGTTCGCTCCAGGCCCAGCGGCTCGAAGATCCTCTTCTGGAGAAACTCTGCATAGCTTACCCCCGATACCTTCTCGAGGATGGCGCCCAGCAAGATGTAGCCCGAGTTGCTGTAGCTCCACCGCTCGCCGGGAGAGAACTCCATTGGGTGGTCCTTGAACTGGTCGATGAGCTCATCCACCGTCATGTCTTGACGAACGGTGGTCAGCATGTACCCCGGAATAGCGGTATAGCTGTAGATACCCGAGGTGTGGGCGAGCAGGTGCTCGATGGTGATGGTGTGTCCGTGGGTCGGGTAGTCGGGAAGATAGTCGGTGATCGGATCGGTGACCGACAGCTTGCCGTCCTCCTCCAGGAGCAGGATCGCGGCGGCAGTGAACTGTTTGGTGATCGAGCCCAGGCGAAAGACCATCTCAGGCTCGAGAGGGACGCCCAGCTCGAGGTTGGCCATGCCGAAGGCGCCACGATAGGCGACCTCGCCGTGCCGCATCACGATGATGGCTGCACCCGGTTCCTCATCCGAGTAGACGCCGGACAGGAAGATCTCGATCTGTCGAGGCAGATCGTCCTCGGTCCCCTCGACGGCTGTGCTCGGCGAAACCAGCGCCAACTCAGTGAGCAAGACGAGCTGGAGAATTGCCGCCAGACCTGATCTTCGATTCGGATACCAGTGCACGAGCTCTCTCCCCTCTGGAGTGGCCGGAGTATACCGACCCGGGCAGGGGAGGCTGGGTTTCGATGGGCTACTTCCAGTTCAGGCGCAGGTTCCCGGTAGGCAGCCAGCCCACCTTCAAGCGCTTGGTCTGGCCCGACGAGAGGAAGATGTCCGTCTGCCTGCTCGCGTCGACCTTGCCCTCGGCGCCGGTGATTCGAATCTCGAGACGGTGGCGTCCGGGCCGGACCGGAATGGACAGGCGCACGTCTTCCCCGGACACCCTCTTGGCGAATCCCTTCGGGGCCGATAGGGGTCGCGAGGCTACCCGCTCGCCGTCGATCCAGACTGTCAGCACCCCTCTCTTGAGACGGTTGGTGTGGAGGATCTGGAGATAGGCATTGGCTCTAGTCGTGGGCGTAGAGCTGGCCGAGGGTCGCACAGACCGGCTCTCGGGTGTGGGTGGGGGAACGATAGATCCTGGCTGTACGATATCGGCGCCAGGCCCGCTCCCCGAATCGGCTGCCGGAGATCCATCAACCGCCGTGACCGCCTCCGTCCCCGGTGGAAGACTGGGTTTGCGTGCCTGCATGCGAAGGCCCACCAGAAGGACCAGGACTGCCAGCATCAGGATGGCCACCACCCCCGGGAGAACCCGAGGCAGGTTGCCACTTGGTGGCAGTGGAGTGGCGATCTTGCCTGGTGGAGGAGCGGGCAGAGTCTGATCGAGGCCGAGGACGCCCGGGCTCGCAAATCCGACCCCTTCGCCAACCGGACCTCCGCCCATGGCCTCTGTGAGGGCCTGAACCAGGTCGGAGGCAGTGGAGAAGCGGTCCTCCCGGTCCTTGGCCAGCAACCGGTCGACAATCCCTGCCAGTTCCTCTGAAACGTGGGGACTGTGCTCTCGGACCGGCCTGGGATCGATGGTCAGAATCCTGTGGGTCACAGAAGGGAGGGTCTCACCTCCGAAGGGCGGCTCGCCAGTCAGGCTTTGGTAGAGAACCACCCCGAGGGAGAAGAGGTCGGAGCGTCCATCCAGGTCGTCGTCGCGAATCTGCTCGGGAGACATGTAGAGAGGAGTACCCAGGACCTGGCCCGTGGTGGTGAGCTCCAGGTCATCGAGCTTGGCGATTCCGAAGTCAGAGAGCTTGGCGCGACCCTGGCGATCGAGGAGGATGTTGGCCGGCTTGACGTCGCGGTGGATCAGCCCCTGGCGGTGGGCGGCATCCAACGCTCCGGCCACCTGACGAACGATGCCGATGGCCTCCATGAGAGGTAGCGGTCCCCCTGCAGCCAGGCGATCCCGTAGGCTCGTGCCGTCGACCCACTCCATGGCGATGTAGGAGGCACCGGTTTCACGATCCACGTCGGCGTCGTAGATGGACACGGCCGCTGGATGGTCCAATCGTGCAGCTGCTGTGGCCTCCACGAGAAACCGCTGTTTCATCGCGGCCACCATGCCCGGACTGGTGGGATTGCGTGGGTCCAGGACCTTGAGGGCGAGCTTGCGGTCGATGTTGGGATCGCTGGCCAGGTAGACCCTGGCCATGGAGCCCCGGCCCAACTCGGAGAGGATCCGGTAGCGTCCGATGGTCTCGGGCCTTGGTTGTGTCTCCGGCATCGGTCGAACGGGTCCGTGTGCGCACTCCAGACTTCAGGCCTGAAGAGCTCTCCTCGGTCCCTGATGATGATGGTTCCAGGAGCCTATTTGCGCAATGAGTTGTGTCACTGCTTATTGCCCACCCGCCCGCCCTGGGGGTTGAGGCGGCCGGGCGTTCCTTCCGGCCGATCTTTGAGGACTTGAGGGTTGAAGCGGCCGGACCTGTGCCGGCCGCCTCGACCCCCAGGTGCCTGCAGTACAATGGTCTCCAGATACTGTGGGAGTGCAACGGGCTCGGATGCGGGTGAGAAGGGCCCGGAAGGAGAATCATGCTCGGCAAGACGCTGGCTCACTACAAGATCCTGGAGAAGATCGGCGAAGGGGGAATGGGTGAGGTCTACCTCGCCGAGGACACCAAGCTCAAACGACAGGTGGCTCTAAAGGTTCTGCCACCCGAGATGGCGTCGGACGAGGCACGACTCGAGCGCTTTCAGCGCGAAGCCGAGACCGTGGCTTCTCTGGACCATCCGAACATCGTCACCCTGCACTCGGTGGAGGAGGCTGACGGCGTCCACTTCCTGACCATGAGTTACATCGATGGCAAGCGGCTGGATCAGATCGTGCCGGAGGGCGGCCTGTCGCTGGATTGGATCTTCGACATAGCCGTTCCCCTGGCCGATGCCCTGAGTGCCGCCCACGAGAAGGGCATTACCCATCGGGATCTCAAGCCGGCCAACATCATGGTGAACGAGGAAGGACGGGTGAAGGTTCTCGACTTCGGCCTGGCCAAGCTGCACGAGGGCAGTGCGGTGGGCAGCGGGGACGATGCGCCGACCCGGGCCCTGACCCAGGAAGGGCTCGTCGTG